>JAEUSQ010000051.1 GCA_016788705.1 Bacteroidetes Order II. bacterium | reverse complement strand
GTGTAAGTAAATTCCTGTGGCTTTACTTCTACACGTTCAATGGTCTGCTCTAAAAGCGTCCCAATGAAAAATTTAACGACCTTGTCGTTTTCCATTAAACGCTTAAAAACAACATCATAAATAGGGTTGGCAATAATCATTGCTATTTTGTAATTGGTTGCACCTTAAACTACGCCACATCACACCATGAATCAAGCACAAACGCGCCGAAAAGCAAAATGCCATATCAAACGAGGCCAGCTTACTGAAAAGGTGTGTTATGATGCTATGATAACCCATTCTATCATAGGATGAAGTGTTATTTTGTGCTACGTTGCCACGTTATCCGTTTTATGGTATCGCCTTGGAGGATGGCATCCACCACCGGCCAATCGCGTTCTGGCACATAGCCAAAGGCGGTATAGTTTCCGTCTAAATGGGGTTGCATGGAATGGGTGACAAAGAATTGAGAGCCTTCGGTGTCTTTTCCGGCGCTGGCCACACCCAACGTGCCGCGTAGGTAGGGGAGGTGGGTAAACTCGCTACGGGCTTATGCCTCACAAAGTCTTGGCGTTGCTTTTTTGTGTGACATCCATCTTAAGTGATGGTTTTTTCTATGATTAGATAATCACTATTGACACGTGAAAAAATTTTACCTAACTTTATACTACAACTTTTTACTCAATAAAACACATGTTAGATATGCACACTTCCCCCCTCATTTTTCAAAAGTTTAGGCAAAAGACATTTATCATACACCCTCGTTTGTATGGTATTAATCATTTTTCCTGCGTGCGACTATTTAATTATGAGGTTGTTTAGTTGAGATTTTTGTAAATTGTTATAAAAACATCATGGCACAACTTCCAACTTATCTCTCTGACGAAAACTTTAAAAGATACGTTTTACCGCATTTAACGCACAAAATAGGGCATAATCGGCAAAAAGTTAGCTATGCTTATGTGTTCAATGCGATCTTGTTTGTGTTGAAGTCGGGCTGTTCTTGGCGAACACTTAGACCTGAAAACAGTCTGATTACTTGGCAAAATGTCTATTACCACTACAACAAATGGGTTAAAGACGGAAGTTTTCAGCAATTAGCGGATTGTAAATCCGCTTTTGAAAGTACTCATACTCACCAAGAGATCAAATTAGCCTTAGAATGTATTCAGTTGGACGGTACTCACACCCCTGCTAAAAAAGGGGCGAGCAAGTAAAATATCAACATCGAAAGAAGGCGAAGACGACCAATAATTTACTCATTTGCGACAATAACTACCACATTTTAGCGATCTCCGATTGTATTTCTGGCCATCACAACGATAGTTTTGAAGTAGTTGAGAAAGTCAATTTGATGTTAGCTACTTTAAAGAAAATTGGGATAAACACGGATTTAAGCCACTTAAATGCAGATGCAGGCTTTGATGTAACAGCCTTTATCAAAGAATTAGACGAAAGACATACCATTATTGCCAATATCCCAAAGAACAAGCGTAAGGCGAAAAAAATAGAAACCGCTTACCGTTATTTTTCAGAATACATTTACAGTTTTCGCTTTAAAATAGAACTCGTATTTGCATGGCTGGATACTTACAAGCGCCTCTTAGTTCGTTTTGAGTACCGAGCAGATTGTTTTAAAGCGTGGATACATATTGCCGCAGCCTTAATTAATTTGAGAAACTTATTCAGCTAAACAACTTTATCATCTTTATGGTGAGCCTCATGGCACAGGGAAATACAGCCTTTCCACAACCCATACAGAAACCTGCTACTCAAAATGAAAAAAACATTCATCGGCATTTGGTTTATTGCCTTATGCGTCCCCCACATTCAGGCCCAAGCCTTATCGGAAATAGAAGCAGATAGCTTATTTACACCCCTGATCTATCATGCGTTCATTGCCAAATTGGTGCAAGAAGAGAAAGAATCTTTGCCAACCGTTTATTGGGATCCAGAATTCGGTGGACGACCTCTTGCTATTATGGCGCAAAGGAAACGTTGGGCAGCGTCAAACAGTATCCCAACCCTATCCTATGAGGGAGTTGCTACAAAATGTTTCCGGTTTCAGAATATACGAGACACCTACGAGGAACAAACACCTACTAAGTACCAAACCTATTTGGAACAGTTTTGTGATCCAATTATGCCGTTTATGATACTTACCATAACCGAGTTCACCTATAACACCGAACAACAACAATGGGAGATATACATAGGTGACAGTAGAAGAGTTATGGAAAGCAAAACCTATCAAGGCATCATCAAGCAAGACTTAAACAAAAACTGGAAGGTTTCGTTTAAATTCCTCTATCATATCATGCATTAAGTACCCTAAAATCGGGACTGGCACCATTCGTTTTGCGGGCGGTGCTTTTTAGTTTCGTGGTTAAATACGCAATGCAGTCGCTTCGGGCTTATGCCTACAAAGTCTTGGTCCGTTCCATTTCTGATGGGGTGTAAAGCAAGGAATTGGATAAGATAGGCCTTCTTCGGCGTGCCCGGTGTCCCATGCCTTGTGTTATTTTGTGCTACGTTGCCACGTTATCCGTTTTATGGTATCGCCTTGCAGGAGGCCATCCACTACCGGCCAATCGCGTTCTGGCACATAGCCAAAGGCGGTATAGTTTCCGTCTAAATGGGGTTGCATGGAATGGGTGACAAAGAATTGAGAGCCTTCGGTGTCTTTTCCGGCGCTGGCCATACCCAACGTGCCGCGTAGGTAGGGGAGGCGGGTAAACTCGCTACGGATGGAAAAATCTGGCCCCCCAAATCCACCTGCTTGCTGTATGTCTCCGGCCTGAATCACAAAATTGCTCACCACCCGATGCCATGTATTGGGGTTATACCGTCCTTCTTCCACCAATTGTAGGATGGTTTGCACGGTTTGCGGGGCTTGTTCGGTGAGTAATTGGGCATGGAACACGCCTCGGTTGGTCTCGAAGCGCAAAATTGGCGCAGTTCCGGCTTTTTTGAGGAATGCCCAATTCAAGGGTCGTTGGTTGGGCAAAGGTTGCGGGGAAATCGTTTTTTTCTCTCCGGTTAAACTTTGGAAGGCCAGCGTGGCGGCCTCGCGAATGGCCGGATGTGCGTGGGTAAGGGCTTCCCGAATTTGAGGAACCACCGATTGATCCCCCAATTTGCCCAAAGAAGACAGGGCTTCGGTGGCCACTTCCAGATCGTTGGGCAATTGGGCTTCTTGGAATGCACGGATTAGCACGGCCAAGCTACCGAGTGGTTTAAATCGTTTATCTGCCAGAAATGCTACTGCTGCATAGCTTAGCGGGAGTTTTTTTCGGGCTAATGCTTGCCGGATCACCCCAAAATAGGCTTCGGCGCGGGTGGAATCGGGTTTGTACTGCCGCCAACGTGTTGTCAATGCCTCGAAAGCTGCCGTTGCAACGGTTTGGTCTTCTGCTTGTGTGGTCTGGGCCAAAAACTCCCAAGAGGTTTGATCGGCTGCCTTCCCCAATGCGCCCAGCCCGATACGTTTGGCTTCGGTGGTTGTGGCAAAACGCTGAAGCCACTCACGAATGATGCCAGGCTCGGTGGCTGCAAACAGGGGCAAGAACAAGCCTGAAACCCGAAAATCTTCTGGATACTGGAAAAAATAGCCCTTTCGCCGATCATATCCCAAAGAAGGAGCCATTGTAGGGGTGCGCATGAGAACCGTAGCGGCAGCCATTCGCACATGCTCATTGCCATCGCGTAGAGAGGTCAACATGGCTTGTTGTACGGCTTCTTCCTGAATTCTTCCGCCAAGAGCCATCAAAGTATTGTACCGAATGCGCCAATCTGTGGACGAAACACTGGCTTTCCGAAGCCGCACCAAATCCTGCGGGTCGTTCAATCGGGCAAGTCCTGCTGCTAAATACATTAATGTAGGATCATTTCCATTTAAGGAATCGAACGCTTTTCGGAGTTGGTCAGCAGCAAAGGCCCAGGCTGTTGTTACCCGAACACGTCCAAAATAATAGGCCGCCGCGCTCCTCAATTCGGGATCGGGTGCAGACAAAGCCGCTACCAATTTTTCTACGGCCTTCGGATGGTGATGCCCCCGTAAGCCGTAGCGGGCCATCGAAAAGGCTTGGGCGGTTTGTAATCCTACAGGCAGAACCAAAGAAGCTACCTCGGCAAGGGAAGCGCGGCTGCCTTTTTTGCCCAAGGCTTCTAATAACCTCCGACGAACCGTTGGGTCTTTTTCCTGGGCAAAAGCCATGAGCATAACCGAGCTGGCTGTTGAGTCATCGGTTTGTCCCAGCGCAAACGCGGCATCGGCCCGCACTTCCGAGGAAGGATCTTTAAGCAAGGCCCGCAATAATGGTTTCGCCAAGGTATCTTGTACCGATGCCAATGCAAAAGCGGTTCTCGCACGAACGACAGGGTCTTTGGAAGCCAGCAGCGGAAACAATTGCTGGGCATTTCGGTCGGCTTGTGCTGCAACAATGGCCTGTAGATCGGTACGATGTAGCAGACCATCTGCCTTCCGGTCTGTAACGGGCAGACGCTGTGCAAAAGTGAACGCGACGGTGAAACCCAGCAAGAAGCAACTGATCCAGAGAAACGACTTCATATCAGTTTTGTGTTAAAACGTGATTAACCCAACGGAATAGGGCCTTAAAGTGCCCGAAACCGCCAACCCTCCGCCGAAAGAGTCGCCAGTACCGAATAGAGGGCTTCGGGTGTTTTATGGAAAACTTTTGGATTGTCGTGTAGGACCACAATGGAGCCGGGGCGTACAAATTGGCAAATGTGGCGACTAATGTCTTTTTCGGAAACGGTGGTCATGTAGTCGGCTGGAAGTAAGTCCCACATCACCAATTTTTGCTCGTTTTCAATACACCATTTCCGCATGGCAGGGGTAAAACGACCATACGGCGGACGCATCCAACGCACCGACTCATCCACCACTTCTTCCAGAATGCGGGTTGCTTTGCTCATTTCGGCCATCATTTGTTCTTTAGGCAGTTGCCAAGCATTCGGATGGGAATGGGAATGCTGCCCCAATGTGTGGCCTGCACTTTTCAGATCACGCACCAAACTTGGCTCAGCCGCCACATTTTGACCTATCAGAAAAAAAGTAGCTTTTGCATCGAACTTATCCAGAATCTTGGCCAGTTTCCCCGTACATGCCGTGGTTGGCCCATCATCTATGGTGATATACAATTCTTTTTCTTTGGTAGGTCTATGCCATAGTATATCCGGATAAAATCTGGGTAAAAAGCGAACCGTTTGTGTAGCAAATATATTAAACATCAAAGGATTACCAACGTCGTTGAGGGCGCACTACCGAAAGAAAGGGTAAAACTGCACTGGCAATAACATACAAAAAATCGAGGGCAGGTGAAGCGCTTAACCTTTCTTTTTCATGTTGAATAAAATTATTACTTTTCAGGATAAAACCGATGAGCCACCATCGCAGCAAAAAGGGTACAATTCCGGCGGGAAATAAGACTATCACCATTCCCCACCCCGCAAGTTGTGTCAGATGAAATCCGGATAGGATGGCTACGATCAAAAGTGGATACCCAACTCCAGCCGAAACATGTCGCTTTTTTTGTCGCAGCCACTGCATCCAGGTTTGAGGAGCCGCACTAAAGACCGCACTGGCAGGGGTAAAAAAATACCGTACTTTTCCGGCTTTTTTGCTATGGACGGATTGGATGAACAAGTCGTCGTCCCCACTAAGGTGCTGTTCGTGATTGACAAAACCATTTACACGGTGAAACAGCGTGCGGGTATAACTCATGTTTCTACCAACCGCCATATAAGGCAATCCAAGACCGATGGCTGCCCCCGTAAACAAGGCCGTAATTTGTGTTTCGAATCGGGAAAAATGATTTAACCATGTCTTTTCTGGAAATAGTGGTCCATACCCCACCCAGACAGCTTCTGGGTCTGCGCGGTGCAAGCTGGCATGAATCATCAACCAATCGGGCACCGGTCGGCAGTCGGCATCTGTAAATACCAAACGTTCATGAGTAGCCCGAGCAATTCCATAAGTCAAACTACTTTTCTTGCCAGACGGCTCCTGAGTAGGACGGATCAAAACGCAAAACCTAGGATCGGTTGCAATGGCTTCATGCAAAATGGCAACGGTCTCATCTTGGGATTGGTCATCTATCAGGACTACCTCGAAATGCGAATAAACCTGCGCTTTCAGGCTGTTTATAAGGCCAAGCGCATTGTGTGCTTCATTTTTGAGCGCAACCACAACAGAAAGAGGAATGACGGCCTCACCACTCAGTTGTTCAAGACAGGCAGCGGTAGATCGAGTCGCCTTCCTGAATCCATACCAAACCACCAGCCAAAGCAGCAGATTCAGGGCATATAATATGGTGATTATGCAAACCATCATCGCTGAATCTTTCTACCTTTCCACTGGTACCCACCAAACTGCGAAACCAATCCAATATAGACCACATACGGAATATGAAGCAATTGCTCTGGCAGAAAATAGGCCAAGAGTCTTCTTTGCCGCCATTGCCACGTGGCCTGAAACAACAGCGCACCTTCTGCCATGACTTTAAGCCCTAAAGCACTGATTAAAAACCAAATGGAAATAGGATGCCAAAGCAAGGAAACGGCTGTAAGCAAATAAAACAAATAAAACAAATAAATTGAAACAATGGTCGCTACATACGCTTTATTCGGGTAAAGGGCCCCTTTGGAAGCCCATCTTTTCCGTTGTTGGATTAAGTCTGAAAGCGTTGCAACCGGATCGGTGCGGACCAAAGCGGCAGGCGAAGGACAAAAGCGTACCTTCCATACCCCTGTGGCGGCAATTTTTTGCATCAACAGCTCGTCGTCGCCGGAAGTAAGGTGGTCTATCCCATCAAATCCTTTAATTCCCAGAAATACACTTTTCCGGTAGGCCACATTGGCGCCATTTGCTAAATTCGGGCGATTCAGCCCAATGGCCCCCGCTCCGACGGCCACCAATCCCAAAAACTCCAATGCCTGCATATCCTGAAAAAACCGATATTTATGTCGAAACGCCACCGGACCGGAGACAAAAGCAGTATGTGCTTCAAAATTGGCAGTCATGGTTTCAATCCAGTGTTTTGGCACCAGGCAATCGGCATCGGTTGTTAGAATAATTTCTCCTTTGGCCTTCAAAACCCCTTTTTCGATGGCTTTTTTCTTGTGGGCTCGTGTCCGGATGGCATTCTCGGGCATATGCAACAGCCGAAGGTTTGCATGTTCTTTGCAGAGTTCATCAACAATCGCCGCCGTTTGGTCTGAAGAGTCGTCATTTACGACAATCACCTCGAAACGATTTTTGGGATAATGATTTTCCAAAATCCGGTGCAAACACAATAAAATATTATCGGATTCATTTCGGGCGGCAATAACAACGGTAGCAAACGGCTTTTCCGTATCAGGGACATGGCGAGGATGATAGGTCCGCACCACCTTACGAAATCCCCATGCAAAGGCAACCATTAGCAGCGCATAAAAGACCGTAAAAAACGAAAAGGCGGTCAAAAAAAACGTCATGAGGGCGGATTCACTTTGGGCAGAATCCGTTCCGAGGAAGCGGCCGTACCAAGTTTAAGGCGCAAAATAAGGGGCAACCCCATTATCGCCGGAAGTATAATATTGATCACATAGAGTAGCAAGGAAGTACTGAAGGCCGTGGCCGCAGAGACCCCAAAGAACCCCATAAAAAAAACAGCCGAACCCTCTCTTACCCCCAAACCAGCCAAAGCGGGTGATGGAACTACACTGTTGGCATAGAAAAACAAGGCAATGGCAATAACGGCATCCATCCAATGGATTTGGGCGCCGAATGCATACAAGATCAACAGACACTGCACCGAGAAAACGATGTACCGAAAAGACGTTAACCCAAAAAGCCAGTACACATCCTGAAGCCGAAGGTGGCGTAAAAAACTGAATGTTTTAAGAACATGCGGGTATGGAAACCGGTTTGTAATATAGCGATAGACTGCACGTGGATGTAAAAATACCGTTATTAAAAGTAACAAAGTGCCTATCCCCGTAATGAGAACCAAATACCAGATAAATGCGTGTAGTCGGAGGTGGAACATTAGAAAATAAAGCAATGCAGGTATTCCAAAACCGATGTAGCAGGCTAGGGCAACGAGTTGTTGCGCACCTGTTAGGGCTGCCAACTCCCATTTATTTTGATGGTCTAAATAATAAGCCCGCCCCACAAAATCTCCCAAGCGTGCGGGGGTAAACAAACCAAGGGTTTGCCCAACCAAAACAGCGCCCAGCGATTGAAAAAACTGTTCTTCAGGAAAAAGACGGCGAACCAACGTCTGCCAAATTACCGTCTGAAGATATATATTTAAGGTCAGCAAGAGGAGAGACACGCCCGCGAAACGCCAATCGGCACTACGAATGGTCTGTATGATCTGATCCCAACGGATAAACCATATCAGAAGTAGCATACAGGTGATGGTTAGTAAGGGCTTGATAAATGCTTTTATGGACACAGCGCAACAAAAAATTCTGATGGAAGTGATATTTGAACATGTTTGACCGAACCAGAAACCCATCAACAGCAAACCCTCTAAAGACGTTTCTAATCCGGTGAGTGTTTAAAATGCCAACTACGACACACCAAAGTTACAAGTAGTACCCGCCAGAAGCAACGTCTTCTACACGAATCCACCTTTCACCACCCCAACAATCCTGTATTTTTTAAAGTTCACTCGTCTCAAAAATAGTTCAACTGGTGTGTATGCGGCATAGACTTTTGTTTTTGTGTTTTACTTTTTCCTTAGCGGCATGTATCGAGCATCCCACGCCAGAACAGGCCCGCGCCAAGTTGCAGGAGAGAAAAATACCTTTTACCGAAACGGCTTTCATAGAGGCGTTTTCGGCCTATCGTTTACAAGAAGTGCAGTGGTTTTTAGAAGCGGGGATGAAACCAGACGTTGCCGATGGTGCGGCTTGGCGAATCGGGATACAAAAAAACTATTTTCAGCCGACCAATTTATTGATGCTACATGGGGCCAAACCAGACCAAGTCTTTTCAGACGGCTTTGTCCCTCTCGTGGAAGCATCGGCATATGGCCGCACCCGGATTGTGACGCGCATGATGGCATATCATCCCAAGGTGGATGTACAAGATCCGTGGGGGCGTTCTGCGCTCATGATGGGGGCCAAGTCCGGAAATGCTTATGTAATGGAGCAGTTACTGCAAGCCAATCCGGCATTAGAGGCAACCGACCAGACCCGCCGCACAGCCCTCCAGTATGCGATCCAACGCAATCACTCGGCTGTTACGCAGTTGCTTTTAGATGCCGGAGCAAATGCAAATGTGGGAGACCGACAGACAACCCCGCCTCTGATTTCTGCATCCTATCTCGGAAATGTATCGCTGGTCAATGTTCTCCTCAAAAAAGGCGCAAACCCAAATGCCACCAATGCCACAGGTTATACCGCGCTGATGGCTGCTGTTCGGGCCAATCACATGGCAATCGTTGATGCCCTCTTGGCTGCAGGTGCCGACCCCAACCGAAAGAATGTGGAAGGTTGGCAAGGCGGAACCGCCCTACACCTTGCCGCCCTACAACACAACAAAGCCATGATGGAGAAACTAAGAAACGGAGGCGCAAATCCCAACATCACCGATCATTTTGGACAAACGGCGGATACGCTCTTGGTCCGGAATGAAGCCGCTTTAGACCCGACAAAACCAAGCACTCTTAAATCTTTTAAATAACAAGGTGATACCATAAGAAATATGTGCGATTAAGCACCCAGCAAGGACCGTAGATACGCGCCATACGCGCTTTTTTCCAATCGCTCTGCACGTTCAAAGAGTTGTTCTTTGGTAATCCATCCATTTTCAAAAGCAATTTCTTCCGGACAAGCAATTTTCAGTCCTTGTCGTTCCTCGATGGTCTGAACAAAATTGGCCGCTTGGAGTAAAGACTCGTGGGTTCCGGTATCCAACCACGTGTACCCCCGCCCCAACAGCATGACCTCCAGTTCTCCTTTTTCAAGATAAACATTGTTCACATCCGTGATTTCCAGTTCCCCACGGGCAGAAGGTTTTAGCGTCGCAGCAATGTCGGTTACGTGTTGGTCGTAGAAATATAGCCCCGTAACCGCATAGTTCGAGCGTGGTTTTTGAGGTTTTTCCTCAATATGCGTAGCTTTTCCCTTGGCATCAAACGTAACCACCCCATAACGATGTGGGTCACGTACTTGATACCCAAAAACCACCCCCCCGTTTGTACGGCCCGAAGCCAGGTGCAGTTTTTCTTGCAAACCAGCCCCATAAAAAATATTATCTCCCAGAATCAAACAAACCGCCTCGCCATCCACAAAAGTACGGCCAATAATAAAGGCTTGTGCCAATCCTTCCGGCTTTGGCTGAACAGCATACTGTAGGTTCATTCCCCATTGTGTTCCATCTCCCAACAAATGACGGAATAATGGTGCTTCGTGTGGAGTAGTGATGATCAAAACATCTCGAATACTGGCCAACATCAGCGTAGAAAGGGGATAATAGATCATTGGTTTATCATAAACCGGCAATAATTGTTTACTGATTGCATAGGTGACAGGCCACAACCGAGAGCCAGTTCCACCCGCCAGAATGATTCCTTTCATTCGTTTTTCCCTCCATCCTTTGGGGTTTTCGTTCCCAATCGTTCCAGACGATATACACCGGAAACAACATTTTGCCACCATTCCGGATTTTCTATATACCATCTAACGGTTTTGTGGAGGCCGGAATCAAAGGTTTCTTGTGGCCTCCACCCTAACGCCCGATCTATTTTGGTTGCATCCATCGCATAACGGAAATCATGGCCGGGACGATCGGCAACCAAGGTAATCTGACGGGAATAAGGCGTTTTAGTAGGACGAAGTTCCTCTAATATCTGGCAGATGGCATGTACCACCGAGAGATTGGTTTGCTCATTCCATCCGCCAATATTATACGTCTCGCCGGGTATTCCCTGTTGCAACACCCGCCACAATGCCCGAACATGGTCGTCCACAAACAACCAGTCTCGTACATTTTCTCCCTTGCCATACACCGGAATTGCTGCACCCGCAAGGGCTTTTAGAATGACCACTGGAATTAGTTTTTCGGGAAATTGATAGGGGCCATAATTATTGGAGCAATTGGTGGTTAAAACGGGCAGGCCATAGGTATGATACCATGCACGCACCAAATGATCGGAAGCAGCTTTGCTGGCAGAATAAGGCGAATTCGGCTGGTATGGCGTGTCTTCCTGAAAGAGTCCGGTATTACCCAGTGAACCAAATACTTCATCAGTAGATACATGTAGGAAGCGAAAATCATTTCTTTTCGAGCGAGGTAATGCCTGCCAATACTGTCGCGCCGCTTCTAAAAGCGTATAAGTACCCACAATATTGGTTTGGATAAACGTTGCAGGACCATCAATTGAACGATCCACATGGCTTTCTGCCGCGAGGTGCACCACGGCATCAGGTTGATGTGCCTCAAAAACGGCTTGCATGGTAGGCGCATCCGAAATATCCGCCTGCAAAAAGATGTAATTCGGCGAATCAGCTACCGAAGCCACCGAGGCCAGATTTCCGGCATAGGTCAACGCATCCACATTCACGACCCGAACTGTTTTTTTTGGAATCAACCAGCGAACCAAGGCAGAACCAATAAAACCGCATCCACCAGTGACCAAAAAGGTTTTTATGTTTTGCATTTTAATGACTTTGATCCTTTCTTTTTGGGTTATAATATCCTAAACTAAGGCTTTGAATGCGAGATCCAAACGCGCCTAAAAATCCTTGAACCAAATCATCCATTCATGACGTTGGAAATTTGTGCCGCCAACTTTCAATCTGCTATGGCAGCCATGCAAGGGGGTGCACACCGCATAGAACTCTGCGAAAACCTCTCGGAAGGCGGAACCACACCCAGTTTGGGAATGATTCGCCACCTTAAACGTCGGTTGAATATCCCCATCATGGTGTTGATCCGGCCACGGGGTGGCGATTTTTGCTACCAACCAGATGAACTCGCAGTTATGTTAGAAGACATTCATATTTGCAAATCGGAAGGCGTAGAAGGCGTCGTTTTGGGCGCACTTGCGCCGGATGGAACCATAGATACAGAGGCTTGTTACCGCATGTTGGATGCTGCCCAAGGTATGGAAACTGTTTTCCACCGGGCCTTCGACTTGGTTCCCGATGAGATGGAGGCATTGAAAATCCTTGTTTATATGGGATTTACACGTATTCTCACATCGGGCTTGGCCCATACCGCTTTTGAGGGCATTCCAAACCTCGTCCGCTTGATTCGGGAAGCACAAGAACGAATAACTATTTTGCCCGGCGGTGGCATAACTTCCCAAAATGCCCTTGCCATTGCCAAAAAAACAGGCGCAACGGAACTTCATGCCTCGTTACGGAAAAGGGTAGAACGCACCACTGGTAGGGCAACCAGTACATGGATGGAGACCGATGTAGAAGAAGTGCGCCGCCTGCTTAAAATCACCGAAAACGCTTCCAAAATTTAGGCTTCTCCCCGATTCTGATTGTATCTTGAGAACAACTTCATCTGCTCCAATAAAATAAACCGCTATGCAAAAAGCCTTAACATATGCCGCCAGCCATGCCGACCAACAGGTCTCGGAATTGCTCGAATGGCTACGTATTCCTTCGGTGAGTGCAGACTCAAACCATGCAGGAGATGTCAAGAAAGCCGCCGAATGGCTTGCCGAGAACCTACGAAATATTGGAATGGCCCACGTCGAAATCATGCCCACACTCGGCCATCCTGTGGTGTATGCAGAACACATCCGAGATGCCCAACTTCCTACCGTTTTGGTGTATGGGCACTACGATGTACAACCTCCGGATCCATTGGAATTGTGGGACTCCCCACCCTTTGAGCCTGTCATCAAAGATGGATTGATTTATGCCCGTGGCTCCTGTGATGACAAAGGCCAAGCCTTTATGCACGTCAAAGCCGCAGAGGCATGGCTCAAAGGCGAGGGCCAACTTCCGCTCAACCTGAAGTTTATTATCGAAGGGGAAGAAGAAGTAGGCTCTGCACACCTTTCACAATTTCTGGAAGCCAACAAAGAAAGATTGGCCGCCGATATTGTGGTGATCTCCGACACCTCGCTCTTTGCTGAAAATGTACCCAGTATCACTTATGGTTTGCGTGGATTGGCCTATGTGGAGGTAGAATTAACCGGACCCAACCGAGACCTTCATTCCGGCGTATATGGCGGTGGCGTACACAATCCACTCAATGAATTATGCCGCCTGATCACCAATCTGCATGATGCAGATCACCGTGTCACCCTACCCGGCTTCTACGATGCTGTTCGTCACCTCTCGGACGAAGAGCGGTCGGGCTTTGCCTCGCTTCCCTTCGACGAAGCAGGCTGGAAGGCGGAGGTGGAAGTAGTCGAAACCAGAACCGAAGCCGGATTTACCCTTCTAGAAGGCATTACGGCCCGTCCAACCTTAGACCTGAACGGCATCTGGGGTGGTTATCAAGGCGAAGGCGCCAAGACTGTCTTGCCTGCCAAAGCTGGTGCGAAAATCTCTTGTCGCTTGGTACCAGATCAACAGCCAGACGATGTGGCCGAAATGCTCCGTAAGTATTTCGAGGAAAACACGCCACCTACCATGAAACTCAAATTTACCGCACTTCATGGTGGTCATGCCGCAATGGTGGACATTCATCACCCTGCGATGCAAGCCGCCAGTGAAGCGATGGAGGGCGTTTATGGCCGCAAACCCGTCTTTACCCGTGAAGGCGGCTCTATCCCGATTGTTGCAGACTTCAAGAACATCTTGGGATTAAATACGGTTTTAATGGGCTTTGGTCTAGACTCCGATGCCATTCACTCGCCCAATGAGAAGTATGGCATAGACCGCTTCCACAAAGGCATCGAGGCCAGTGTTCGTTTTATGGAGGCATTCGCCAAACGATAACGCCCGCAAATCCATTGCGAAAAACACAGGAGCCTCCGCAACCGTTGCTGTGGAGGCTCATTTTATAAAATAATCACCCAACCTATTTCCCATTACGATGAGCACCCCCAATCCTAAAACCAAAAAAAATACGGTCGTTCGCGTACCCGAAAGAGGCCACTACGACCGCAACGTCATTTATCCTATTGTGGATGAAGCCCTCATCGGACATGTAGGCTTTGTGATGGACGAACAGCCCATCGTCATCCCCACCTTGATTGCGCGAGACGACGACCACCTCCTCCTGCATGGCTCCGAGGCCAGCCGGATGATGCGGCACATGGCGACGGGCGCACCCATTTGCATCACCGTGACCCATACCGACGCCCTGATTCTGGCCCGTTCCGCCTTCCATCACTCCGTCAACTACCGTTCGGCTATGCTCTTTGGAATAGGCGAGAAGGTGGAAGACCCTGAAGAAAAAATGCGCCTTACCGCTCTGTTTATGGAAAAACTTGTTCCTCAGCGCTGGGATGATTCCCGAATTCCGAACGAAAAAGAGCTAAAAGCCACCATGATTGTACGGGTGTACATTGAACAGGCTTCCGCAAAAATCCGAAATGCGGGAGTGAAAGATGATGCAGAAGACCTTGGACTGCCTTATTGGGCAGGGGTTCTCCCTATTCAGACCGTTTATGGCCCTGCCATAAACGACGAATTATTGCCCCCTCATATTCCGGTACCAGAATATGTGCGGTCTTATGGCCGCTAAGGTAGAACCGTGCCTCCTTTGTTGGACCTAAAACCCACCCCTTATGCTTACGCGCACGTTTCAAAACATTCGCCGCATCCGCGAAATACTTCAGGTTTTATTTAAATATGGATTTGAGGGCATCATTTCCGAGACGGCCCTCAAGGGTTTGGTTTCCGAACGGCGACGCGCCCTTTGGACACGACAAGAACGGCCTGTTATGGAATACAGCCGATGGGAACGCATTCGGATGGTAGCCGAAGAACTGGGGCCAACCTATGTTAAGTTTGCACAAGTCCTCTCGAATCGGGCGGATTTACTGCCGGATGAATTGATTACCGAATTTGAAAAGTTACAAAGCCATGTCCCACCATTTCCCACAGCCGAAGCCCGACGCATCATTGAAGCTGAATTGGCAAAACCTATTACCCAGATTTTTGAGTATTTTGAAGACATCCCCATCGGATCTGCCTCCATCGGACAAGTACACTTGGCACGGCTTACCGATGGCGCCGAAGTGGTGGTCAAGGTGCAACGCCCAAATGTGGAAAGGCTCATTCAAACAGACCTCGAAATCTTAAAATTCCTTACCGAAAAAACGACCGATTTTCTGGAACGCATTGGCATCACCAATGTCATGGACCTTGTTACCGCGTTCGAGCGCACCATGCAAAAAGAGCTGGACTACAACAACGAGGCCCGCAACTACGAACAATTCCGTACTTATTACAAAAACGAAACCACTTTTTATGTCCCAAAAGCCTATCGAGAACTTACCACACGGCGGGTGATGGTATTGGAACGGGTACGGGGGTGCAAAATCACCGATGTCGAAAAACTAAAACAATGGGACATTCATCCAGAAAAAATTGCCGAAGAAGGCATGAGAATTTACCTCAGACAAATCTTTGAACATGGATACTTTCATGCAGACCCACACCCCGGTAATATTTTGGTACGACCTGATGGCGTCATTTGCCTCATTGATTTTGGCATGGTTGGTTCGTTGGTAGATGCGGATAAGCAGAATTTTGCGGGTATCTTTATCAGTATGGCCCGAAAAGACCCGCGTGCAACGGCTTTTTATCTAAGACGACTGGCAGTGGATGATGAGATAAAAGACGTGCGGCAGTTGGAATATGACCTAAACGAAATTATTGAAGACTATGCTTCCCTACAAGTCTCTGAGTCTAATATGGCTGCATTGGCCACCCAATTACAGAAAATCATGTACGAAAACCGGATGCGGGTGCCGGGCAGCATCTTCCTGATTTTACGGGCTTTGGCCATGCTCGAAGGCATCGGAAAAGTGATTGCACCCAACTTCCAGACGATGGAATTTATCAAACCATTTGGTGTACGGTTGGTGGCAGATCGCTTTATGCCGAATAAAATTGTCCCGGAATTATGGAATGATGGCCTGGAGTTTTGGATGTTGTTCAAATCCTTACCCATTGAAGGCCGGGAAATTATGCGGCAACTCCGCAAAGGCCGCCTTAAACTGCAAATTGAGCATCATGGCTTCGATCCTATTTTGGAAAAAATGCACCGTGGCGCCAATCATCTGACATTAGCCCTCATCACTTCAGCACTGTTACTGGGTTCATCTATTGCTTTATTGGCCCCATTAACCCATAAAACATTTGGAATACCTACCATCAGTTTTATCGGATATGTACTTTCAATTTTAATGTCTTTACGCCTTTGGTGGGTATCACGGAAGTAATTAAAAATGCTGATTTATAATTCATGATGGCAGAATCATTTTAGAGGTAATCGTTGTTCGTCATGACGTATCATGAACTGATGTCCGTAAAAGAAAATAGTTGGATAACCGAAGGGCCGGACACCAAAGGGATGGGTGGATATGCCTTATACGACCATAAATTATTTGCATATTATGGATATTGGGGGCAGTCTGAACCTAAGATTTATGCTGTTTGGGAGGTAAATGACTTCATCACTCAACATCAGTACAATTCTAAACCCTCTATTCACGCCATTGTTCGTACATTAAAAGAACAGTTCCAATAATTCCCCCTTATATCTTATAATTAAATCCTATGCGTAGAATATGCCTATCATAAAAATCTACGCCAGAACTTTGTTGCTGAAACCAGTTCAGATAGCCCATTTCAACCTGATTTTTCTTCTGACCTACCACAATACCAGCATAAATGCGATTTTGGTCGAAGACATTATATTTTATTTTTTTTCCTACATTTAATAAGACTTCTTCATTAAGATTAATTGCTATGTTTTTAGACAAAATATGGCCTATCGGAATAACCGCTTGTAAACGATACCGAAACCTCATATGGCTAAATTCATAGCCTTCAGCCAATGCTTTTTTATCTGAGGTTTGCTGGTGATAAAATCGTGCCTCGGCCCGGTACCGATGACTGATCTGCCAAGAGGCGTATTTTTGTTGATACCCTGCTTCAACATGTGGCCGGAGTTCTGGAACAGTAAGTCGGTTTTCAGCATCGGGATCATTCGGACTTTGTAGAAAATAACACCCGCCGCCAAAAATTTTCCAATTGGCACCGATGTCTTTTCCGGCCTGCGCCCGAAACAAAAACTGGTGTTGTACAACAGGGGTTACAAAATGGCGTTCCTGAATATCCACTTGTATCGGATATCCTTTTACCGAAGCCGAAAGATTCACCACTTCCCATAATACCGACTGGGTTGTTACCTTCTTTTGTGCCTGAACAGACCAACTCAATAATCCATAAAGGCCAATTATGTACCTTAAATAGCTGACCATGACCAATTTTCGTTTTCTGTTAACCATATGCATTTTTTCGCTGAATTTAGGACTCTAAGCGAACCATCACGGGGCTTGAAAATAGGTTTCTTTTATCCGCACATGGCATGAATTGAACAAGGAGACCGCCACCGCATATAAAGACTGCCTTTCTGCTCTTGGAACTTTTTATGCAGGATCGGGTGTTTTGATATTGCCTAAAGCGTTTTCACGCAATAAACAACCCACAATGAACCCAGAAACAACGTCCGACACGGCCATTATTCAGGTAATGCCAGCCCATTTGGCCAATAAAATTGCAGCAGGCGAGGTGGTGCAACGCCCCGCAAATGCCGTCAAAGAATTGATGGAAAACAGTCTTGACGCTGGGGCCTCTCACATCACCCTTCGAATTAAGAAGGCGGGCAGTGAACTGATTCAGGTGCAGGACGATGGCTGTGGGATGTCTTCCGAAGATGCCGTTTCTTGCTTTTTGCGCCATGCGACCAGTAAGATCAAATCCATCGAAGACCTAGACCGCATCCGAACAATGGGGTTTCGGGGCGAGGCACTGGCTTCTATTGCAGCCGTGGCCCAGGTGGAACTCCGAACCAAACGAATACAAGACGAAGCAGGCACATTAGTACGGATAGAAGGCTCGACATTTAGCCCGACCATGCCTGTTGCAACACCCAATGGAACCCTATTCTCTATCCGGAACCTGTTTTATAATGTACCCGCACGCCGAAATTTCCTAAAATCTCCCGCTACCGAGTTTAAGCGCATCACCGAAGTTTTTCAGTTTCTTGCCCTCTCGCAACCCGATATTGCCTTTAGTCTCCACCACGACGACCGCGAAATCTATGAACTCCCCGCACGAGAAACCCCATCTGGATTACAGGAACGCATCGCCGATCTGTTCTCCGTCTCTGTTCAAACCCTCATTCCCCTTTACGAAGAAATTGCCCATGTTCGTGTAAAAGGATATATTTCTAAACCGGATTTTACCCGAAAAACACGGGGCGAGCAATTTTTATTCGTGAATCGCCGCTTCATTAAAAACCACCGATTAGAACAAGCCATTCAATTGGGATATGGTGATTTATTGCCAAGAGGGGCTTATCCGTTTTTTGCACTTTTTATTGAATTAGACCCGGCACATGTGGATGTAAATGTACATCCTACCAAAACAGAGGTGCAATTTGATGACGAAAGCGGTTTGTTTGGACTCCTTCGCGGAGCCGTCAAACGTGCTCTGGGTGAACTGGACATTAGCCCGAATGTAACGTATGAAGCGGGTAAATGGACCGAAAAAGCCACAACAACCCTTCCGAATGCCCGTTCCTTCACTCCTCCCAAATTATCAGACAAACCTGCTTTACAACCCAATAACCACTCCGAATGGGCTGCGCCACGCCATACAAGCCAGTATGTGCCCCCTAAACGGCCAGACGACCTTTTTCGTGGTGACTTCCGGAAGGCAAATGACGCCCTCTACCAAGGCATCTCTTCCGCAGCGCAGCCATCAGAAACGATATCGCCCCCTCCTACTACAGTGGCTCCAACGTCCGAATTCAGCGACCGTGTATGGCAATTACACGATAAATACATCCTTTCGCAAACCGATCATGGAATGGCGATTTTGGATCAACACGCCGCTCATGAACGTATCCTCTACGAACGTTTCTTAAAACAGATGACCGCCGGGCAAGCACCTTCCCAACACTTACTTTTTCCACAAACCATCTCCTTCCAACCGGGAGATTTCGCCTTGATTTTGGAACTTCAGCCCGATCTGTTGAACCTCGGCTTTGGGTTTGAAACCCTTTCCGGACGATCGGTGATGTTGACCGGCGTACCTGCGGATATTCCGCCAGGACGCGAAGAAGCCATGTTGGAAGAAGTGCTGGAACAGTATAAGTCGTATCGCGACGAGTTGGACCTTAAAGGTCGCGACAACTTAGCCAAAAGTTTGGCGTGTCGTGCTGCCATCAAAACCGGAAAAAAACTCACTGATACCGAAATACGGTCTCTCTACACGCAGTTAATGACCTGCGAAATGCCCTATGCCTGCCCGCACGGACGTCCCACCCTCATCCGCATATCTCTTGAAGAATTGGACAAACGGTTTGGCCGCATCGGTCATCTGGAAACCCAAGGCACCATCAAACGGCGATGACCAGAAAAGCGAAGGCCCAATCCCTCCTTTTGTATAGTTTTGAATCGCAGATTAACGTTTTTAAGTTTTTGACAATTTGTTGTAACTTGTAATAACAAGACAAAACCAACCTAAATTCAATATGGAACGCTATCTGCAAATTTTAACAGATGGGTATCGCGCATATGCCGAATACCTGTTAGAGACCATCCTCCATCCGGCGTGGAACAACATCTTTTACTGGTTAATCGCCGTTTCTGCTTTTTTTCTGCTTTTGGAATGGCTGACTCCTTGGCGTAAAGACCAGCCGAAGTTCCGCCAAGATTTTTGGTTGGACTTTTTCTACATGTTCTTCAACTTTTTCCTCTTTTCTCTGGTGGGCTATGCAGCGGTCTCGGATGTGGTGGTGGTGGCCTTTAATGACCTGTTGGCACAAATTGGCATTCAGAATTTAGTGGCTTTGGAAATCCGCAGTTGGCCAGTTTGGGCGCAATTACTTACCCTTTTTGTGATCCGGGATTTTATCCAGTGGAATACCCATATTTTGTTACACCGGGTTCCATTTCTGTGGAATTTCCACAAGGTGCATCATTCGGTAGAGCAAATGGGGTTTGCAGCGCACCTCCGGTATCATTGGATGGAGAATATTGTTTATAGTGCTATTCAATACCTCCCATTGGCCATGATTGGTTTCGGGATTTCGGATTTCTTTGTGGTGTACTTGGCTACGCTGGTAGTGGGGCATTACAACCATGCCAACATCAATATCCCCCTTGGACCACTAAAGTACCTCTTCAACAACCCACAAATGCACATCTGGCACCATGCCAAAGCCATGCCGGGAGAACACCCCTATGGTGTGAACTTCGGACTTACGTTAAGCATCTGGGATTATCTCTTCAAAACCGACTACATTCCTTCCAGTGGCCGCGATATACCCTTGGGCTTTGACGACATAGAGCATTTCCCCAAAACGTTCTGGGGACAATTGTGGTATGGGTTGAAGAAAGAAAAATAGCCAATTATCATCTTTCGTTTGCGTATCAAGCCGATTTATTTGCCCTCAGCCAAGTGTCGGGAGGGCAAGTAGATCGGTTTTTTCACGCACCCGCCAAGGGCAATTCCACGCGGAAGGTGGTTCCTACCCCAAGATTCGTTATGAAAGTGATTTGGCCACCAAGATCCTCAATACTTTTCCGGACAATGGCAAGCCCCAACCCCATTCCACTTGTTTTTGTGGAAAAATTTGGCTGGAAGATATTATCACGGAGTTCCTCCGGAATACCCGTTCCGGTATCATGCACTTCACAAAAAGCCATTGGCTTCTCTTGTGCCTTCTGGACGCACCTACCCACGTTCAGTGTCACCGTCCCTCCTTCCGGCATGGCCTGAAGTGCATTTTTGATAAGATTCAAAAAGATTCTACGTAATTCCTCACGATCTGCCATCACCCAGATATCTTCCGTGGCCTGTTGAAAGACCAATATAAACCCTTCACTACGCTCCATGAGCGAGGTACATTCCTCTACCGCAGCATTCAGTTCCAAGCGCTCCAATACCCGCTTTGGTAGCCGAGCAAAGGTCGAAAAAGAATTTGCGATATTGGTCAGAGAGTCAATTTGCTCATCCAGCGTTGCAGTGATACGGGTAAACATGCCCTCAAATCGCGCACGCTCTTCGGAATCATCCATATTAATCGTCTTTTGGGCGCGTTTGAGGTGTTGGAGCGAAAGTTTCATGGGGGTTAGTGGGTTCTTAATCTCGTGAGCCACCTGACGTGCCATCTCACTCCATGCCAATTGTCGTTCTTGCAATCCCAATTTCTGTCGGCTTTCGGCCAATTGCTGTTGCATGTCGTTGAAGGTTTCCACCAATTCGCCCACTTCATCGCGGGAATTAACCGGGATTTTGGCATCGAACCTGCCGCTCGCAACCGCCTGTAACCCCTGCCTCAGTCCGCTCAGGGGACGGGTTAGGGCATTCGCCAGTACGGTCACCGTCACCATAACGACGAGTAACAAGAGCAACAAAGCGCCAAAAAGATAAGCAGTTGTTCGGGCACGTTCTTCCAAAACTTGCTCTTGCTCCGATAGCATCAACACCGAAAATGAATAGCGAGGAACTCCGTTCTCGTCTGCCAATGCCCGATAACCAATGGTATAGCTATCTGCTTTCCCTTTACTTTCCACATAAGCATTTCTAAGGGTCTGCAAGTAAAGCTGTTCATACGCTTCAATGGGTAGCCGAATGGGAACCAGGCGTTCCCGCACCAAATCCGGACGGGTTGTGGCCACCAATTCCGAACCCCGATATACATTAATGTCTAAACTGAGGTTGGTGGCGAGAGAGTCCAACTTATTACGCCCCAAAATGCCCGTCAAGATTTCCCAGGCGGGCAAATTGCGCGTATGTTGCACCCGAATTGCCTCGGCTGTTCGGTCTAAACGTCGTTCCAGGTTTTCGCGCAGGGCTTCGCGGTTTTCACGGGTAACCACTTGTTGCCCTAAAACTCCCATGGTGACTACCGAAACCACCCCCACCACCAGAAAAGCATTGAGCACCTTGTCGCGGAATTGCCGTCGCGGCAAAGGCAAAAACCCTTTACGAAAGCGATAGACCAACCCTATGACAAAAACAGGGAACAAGAGCCACAAACCGGAAATAATGATACGGAGTAAATAATAAAGATGATCATATGGATTGGTGGCGGGCGCACGGACGGCAATCACTTTATTGGAAAATACCCGAGAGCCTGGTACATATGGATTTTGGTAAAACGTATTATAGACCTGATCATACACGGTCTCCTGGCCCCAATAGCGGTCTTTCTGATCAAATTGACGCATTATATCATCCGTCAGGCGGGTTTTGGTAAACGGCCCACCCTGCCCGCGAAGCAAAATACCGTTTTGGTATTCGGCCACCGAAAGCTTTCGCCGCCATCCATCTGGCTGAATAACATCTGCCGAGGTCCTAACAAACGAATTTTCACCCGCATACCGGATGCGCTGCTCGGCACGAAGCATCAACCACCCCACCGCCTGACCCCGTTCGCGCAACGGCGCCAGTCCTTCGTACTGAAATTGTTCGTTTTGTTGTTGCCGGGTTACGGGTTGTACCAATTGTTCGGTTTCTCCACTCGAAAGATACGCCTCCTTAAGCGCCAAAAAATCCGACAAGCCAGATTGCAATAAACGGGAGCGTTGGGCATCCAAAACGGCTCCTCGGCCCAAGAGTAGTAACGGTGCGTCTTTAAGGTCAAAAAAGCCGATAGAGGTCTCGAAGTCCCCTTGCCCCAAATCGTTAAGTTCTGCTGTAAAACGTGCCAAAATCCCAGCCGCCAAACTAGAGTCTGCAACAATGTTACCAGATGAATTAAAAATGGGATTACTCCGCCGCGTATCGGAGATAGATTGGGCAAGCGCCCCCAAAACCCGTTCTTCTTCTCCCTGTGCAAAAGTATCCGCCACCAAAGCCATCTGCCGTTCCAGTTGCATCCGAAGGGCATTGTATAACGCCGGATACGTCAGTAAAACACCAGCCAATAGCAAGAGCAATAAACTCCTCAAGTGTAATAACCGCAAAGGTAACCCAGGTTCACGTCTCCAAAACCAGCACCCCAACACTGCTATACCGAGTAAAATCCATTCTCCGGGCCATGTGGTTTGTGTCTCCCCTAAAGCCAGTAAATAAAGGCTGCTTTCTAACAGCCCTAAGGCCAGAGCAGCAATTCCTATTCCCCATATAAAGGCACGTCCCGACCACAAGCCACGTCCTTTGGCATCTACCAACCTTATCAAAACCGTTAACACCAACAAGGCTGTCAGAGCAAGCAACAATAAACTGCAATAGACCAACATAATGGTAGTAGGCGGCATTAATCCGGTCCAAGCCAGATAGTCCAAAACAGAGTCGTTTACAGCACGTTCCACCACCAATACAATCCCTAACCATAGGACTTTTACCACCACTCCCACCAATAGCCACCCCAAAACGAAAACATTTTTTTCTCTACGCCCTGCACCTTCTGGTACGGATTCCGGTGGTTTTAAGGCAATAACATACATGCGTTTAGACCAAACAAATGCCGTAAACCACGCAAATATGGTAGTCAGGGCCAAATCACCAATAGAGCGCATCAGGCCCCATCCTAAATCACTGGCCAAAAATCGTGGATTAAACAATTGTTCACCCATTGTTAAGTCTTGTAGCAAACGCTCCGGAATATTCCAATACAGCAAAACGAAACGAAAAACCCAGACCGAACCAAGACCCAATCCCAGTGCAAGAAACCTCGCCCAAACACCCCAACGTACTTCCAAAGAGGCTGTGATACCAAACACCCCAAAAACCAGCCAGCCTAAAAACAAGATGCCCCAAAACAACGCTATATTCCGAATCCGGGCGGCCTCTACTTCTTCCCGCTCCGCATCTGAAAGGGCAAATACCTGCACTTCGCCCAGTACCACCCCATTCGGTGCTCGCAACAACCCAACACCTTGCGTAGGATTGGCTGCATGTGCGCTCTTTGGCCGCCAATCTACCCGAACTGGCCGCATAATCTTTTTTTGCCAAAGGTCCTCCAACCGAAAATCGGGCAAACTTGACCCTTGTGCAGAAACGGGTACATTGATCAGATAAACCACCCGAATGCCACCTACTACAGCAGAACGACGATATACAGGCTCCCAATACTCCAATGCCAACAAGCCATCTTGTTCCGCATGATAGACCTGAATCATTTCTTGGGTCGGAAAAGGTTCTTTTCGCCGCGATTCCTGAATCGGCAAACTGACGCCGTTCCAAGCAAGAAGCCCATATTCTACATCGTATAGTTCGATGGCCATTTGTTTTTCATCGAACTGTTTTCGCTTACTAAACCATGCAATGGCCTCTTTCTGGGCAGGAGAAAGGTGTTCGATATGATCTCCGGCTGTTACCTGCTCCAGACAACGCAACACAAACGGCTGAACAGCAGCCCGCTGGCTTTCGGCTTTCATATACGAGATACGTTCCTCAAAGTCTTGCTGAATCACTAAAAGTGCCTCTTGTAACGTTGGTTGTTTCACAGCCACCGTAGCAGGGCGCAAAAAAGCCGATATTGCCCAAACCACTCCTAAGAAAATGGCAATAAGCCACCACGCTGAAATTCTTTTGATGAAACCCATGTGCAGGAGCATAAATACAGACCATAAAAAAAGGGCCGGATGTTTACCCTGCCCTAATGTACAAATTTATCAGAAGGTTAGGAGGCCGTAATCCGAACTTCCTTGAGTTCCCAAGTTGAACCATTTTTTCGCAAGCGAACATAAATTCGGAGCGATTGCCCATTCCGAGAACGAAAATCACCCGTCGCAAAGGCCGCATTTTTGCCCGGAGAGAGGTCACTAAACCGAAATCCACGGGATGGTTGCGAGCGAAAAAAACTTTCTAATACATACCGTGCCTGAATAGGACTATAGGAGGCATTGTCTTCTGGCGTGCGAACAAAGATAGGGTCGGACGCAAATTGTAGAACTGCCCGTAGGTCATTGGACGAAAAACCCGACTCTATTTTACGGAGAACCTCCGTGCCATCATCTTGTGCCCTAATCCCACTTGGCAACCACATTTGGCACAGCAGGCCAAACAACAACAACACCATTCGTTTTTTTGTTTTCATAAGACGCTTCATGGTTGTGGGGCGAGTACTTTATCCTTTAGCAAAAACCGATCCACACTTCAAAAACTGCTTAATAGACACTGTTTCCCCCCTTTATGGATGCCCCTGTCCGCAATTGGTTGCACGAGGTGTGCAATATTATGGACATTTTACATTCTTCCTGTAATCTCGATCCCAAGGTGATGGATTTCCCTTTTTGCCTAAACCTTCACACGCCTTAACCCCTTCAATCTCTGTTGAAAACGAGCCCCTACGTGACCAAAAAAAGACATAGTTCCTAAGTCTAATTCAATCCTGCATTTACTATTTAAAAGAATCATTTTTTTACCTATCTTCCATCCACACCCTATATCAATCCTTTTTCAAGACCCAAAATATGACAAAATCTGCCATGTTGGCCGCAATGACCGAAGTTTTAGACCTTTGGCTCGCCGCCTTAGACCAATATTCAGAAGAAGCCTTTGTACGTAAGCCGAATGATGAAGACTGGAGCATCGGCCAAGTGTATCAACATTTGGTACTGGGCACCCGTGTTTACCACATGCGCAATATTACTTCTTGCTTGAACCATCCACAATACACAGACAAACTTCCAACCGATGACGGGTTCAAGATTCTAAGTAGTGGCGAATTTCCACCCATCAAAATAAAGGTTGCCCCTTCGCCGCAATATACCCCGCCCCAACCAGAAGGTGTGGCCCACGTTCGTGAACAACTCATTGCACTTAGTGCGGATCTTTTGGCCTTGGGCGAACAGGTCTATGACTCCGAGTCGAAGGGCAGAATGGCCCATATGCGTTTTGGTTTCCTAAATGCCTCGGAGTGGTACCACCTTATTGAAATGCACTTCCGGCACCATCTGCGACAAAAAGAGCATTTAGACCAATGGTTGGCCGGTGGCATTTATGCCTAATTCCCTCCAGATGCAGAACGGACGGTAAAGAGTAAGTAGGCGGTAATCCCAATGGCTGCCGAAAGGACGGTTGTACGAATCCAAACCGGACTTTGGGGTAACGGCAGTGTTCCGATAGTTTCGGGGAAACGGTTATCTTGTATTTGTTCTATATTTTTGCGGGCCACTTGGTCTTCATGTCTTTGCACACATGTTTCGGTAAAGTGTACCCGTCCATCCGGTGCAAGTATTTGTATCCCCAATTGAACGGTTAAACTCCGCTTGACCATTCCACCTTTGACTCCCCGCTCGTACCGAACAGTGGGTGTATCAGGTTTAAAGCGGAATTGTAACCTGCTGGCACCTTCAGTGGCCTCTGGTAAATAAACCGCCGTTCCTCGATCTGTCAATGCTTTCAAGAAGGCTTGTTGTATGTAAGGAAAATTCAGATTTTCCGGCATCCATAAGACACCTTCTGACAATGTGGGCACCATTACTACACATTCGCGGGCCAAATTGGCAAAGTGCTGCTGGTTTGAGGTTTGTGCAAAGACGGGAACAAAGCACAGGGCCACCCACATCAATGGCATAATTATTTTCTTTAATGGCCGCATGGTCTTATACAAAGGAATGGACTGAATTAGGAGAATCCACATGTATGGCAAACCCCTTGTGAGCATTATAATGGGCAGCGACTCGGACCTTCCGGTGATGCGTGCTGCCGCAGATTTCCTAAAAACGTTGGATGTGGGCGTGGAAGTGACCATTGTCTCGGCCCACCGGACGCCTGATCGTTTATATGATTTTGCCCGAACAGCACATGAACGCGGCATTTCCGTGATTATTGCCGGAGCGGGTGGAGCAGCCCATCTACCGGGCATGGTAGCCGCACTCAGCCCCTTGCCCGTCATTGGTGTACCCATTAGGTCTTCCAATTCGATAGATGGCTGGGATTCGGTTCTGTCTATCCTGCAAATGCCTTCCGGTGTACCGGTAGCCACGGTTGCCCTCAATGGTGCCCAAAATGCGGGCATTCTGGCGGCGCAAATCCTCTCATTACAACTTCCAGAGCTCCGTGACCGTGTGATTCAATTTAAGAAAAACCTTGAACGTGGTGTGGAACAAAAATATCAAGTTTTGGAAGCCACGGGCTACGAAGCTTACCTGAGCGAAATACGTTAGGGGCTATAATTGCACCTCTTTTAAGAACTCCTCCAGAAACTGCTCATCATGAATGAGTACGGCACGTGCTTTCGAGCCTTCAAAGGCACCCACCACTCCCGCACGTTCCAATTGGTCAACAATTCGGGCGGCGCGGGTATAGCCAATCGAAAACTTCCGTTGTAGGAGAGAAACAGAGCCTTGTTGGGCCCGCACAATCACCCGTGCACAGTCATCAAAAAGAGGATCCTTACGATCGGCACTCCCACCTCCATTGGCAGCAGGGGCTTCTGTCACCTCCCCGCCTTCATCCACCGAAGGCAATAAGTAAGGGCCAGGGCCACGCTGATTGGCAATGAATTGCGTCACTTCTTCTACTTCATCCACCGAAATAAACGGCCCTTGTAGCCGAATCATCCGACTGCCACTCATATACAGCAAATCCCCATTTCCCACCAATTGCTCGGCACCCATTTGATCCAGAATCGTTCGGGAGTCAATCCGAGAAGCCACCTGATAGGCCATCCGCGCTGGAAAGTTCGCTTTGATCAATCCCGTAATAACATCCACCGAAGGCCGCTGGGTAGCAAGGACCAAGTGGATACCAACCGCACGTGCCATTTGAGCGAGCCGAGCTATCGGGCCTTCAATTTCTTTTCCGGCGGTCATCATCAAGTCGGCCAACTCATCCACAATCACCACAATGTAGGGAAGATGACGATGAACAAGATGGGCATGTTCCTTAAGCGTCGTGCCTTCGAGCTTGTTTTTATGGAGTTTACGATTATAGTCTCTAATACCACGAACGGTCAGATCCGAAAGCAAATCGTAGCGCATCTCCATTTCCTTTTCACAACTTTTGAGAATGCCAAAGGCTTGGCTATAATCGGTGATGATGGGTGATTCAGCAGATTCTGGCATCGCAATGTAGTGATTGGCAATGGCCCCATATTGCAGTAATTCGATTTTTTTGGGGTCTATCATGACAAACTTCAGATCGTTTGGATGGCAATGGTAGAGCAATCCTGTGATCAGACAGTTAACACCCACCGACTTACCGGAACCAGTAGCCCCGGCAATGAGCAAGTGGGGCATTTTCGTCAGGTCTTCGATATATACTTCCCCCTCGATGGTTTTCCCCATGGCGACTGGCAGGGCGTGGTCGGCATGTCGGAATTTATCAGCCGCCAAGATGCTCCGAACCCGGACAAATTCCCGATGTTTATTTGGAATCTCTATACCAATGGCCGCTTTTCCCGGAATGGGGGCGATAATCCGGATGCCTTTTGCTGCCAAGGCCATGGCAAGGTCGTCTTCTAATGATTTGATTTTACTGATTTTAACACCAGGTGCAGGTGTCAACTCAAAAAGTGTTACCGTTGGACCAACGACCGCTTCCACCCCCCGCAATTCAATGTTATACGTCCGGAGTTTCTCCACCAGAAGTTCTTTTTTATGCTCCAACTCCAGTCCCGTTTTAGTTGGGACACGGATGGTCAGTGACGGGGCGCCCTCTCGTGGAATGATCGTACAACGGGTATTGGGCAGGTGCGCAAGTCCAGAAGCAAGGGCATGTAATTGGTTTACATCTACGTCTTGCGATGGCACCAACTCATATAACAAACCCGCCTGTGTTTTGGTCTGATTTAAGGCAGAGATTTGCAAATTTGCATTGGTAATGGCTTCGATCAATTCATCATAGGCTTCTTCGCTTTGGGTACGGGCCCGCTGACTTACTTCCACAGCAAGGGTGGTACTACTCCAGAGGGGTATGGTTATGCGGGCGTGTGCAAACTGATGAATTAATTCTTCTTCCAGCGCCTTCAGGGTTTGGGCATCTGGCGTGTTGGTAATACGAATTTTAAAATGCGCGTGGGTGGTCTCGCGTTGAGACTCTATGGCATCATAGATAATCGCCCGACGTTGCAAGACCTCTCGGAGGAACTGCTCAATGTGACCCGCTTCTGCCTCGGCTACTTTACGCGCCTCATTTTCACCATCCGTTAATAACTCAAGTGAGGGTATCGAAAAGTCGGCAGCAAAACTGATCCGAGGCAACACCCGTGGTCCGCTCAATGCAGAAACAGGTTCTTCTATCGTGGGACGAATGGTAAGCGGTAATTCAACCTGCCCTTTCTGATCCACCAAAGTAGGTTCTGGTTTTACGAAAGATGGGGGCGTCGTGACAGGTGGCTCAAAGGATGCCTGCGGGGTAGGGATCACCGGAACCGGAAAAGGTCGGGGAACCAAAGGTTGTGCTTCCGACTGTGGAACAGGCGTAATTTCGCTGGTTGAACGGGAGAAAATACCTTCTTTCGGTGTTGTAAAGGGGAGCGGCTTTTCGGTTAGGACGTGCTCTTTTTTACTTTCCCGCTCATTGATCCAGCGGGACAACCGTTCACGTAACTCAAAAAAGAAGTCCTCCGCACGGTCCACCGAGGTTTGTACATCACGGTCCATGGTCAGCATTAAGCCAATCACCACCAGTACAAACAAGATCAGAACCGATCCTACACTACCAAAAATGGCTATTAGGATATTTGCCAACCCAATGCCTATCTCTCCAGAGAGATGCTGTACCACGGGTTCCGCTGTCTCTGAAAATACGATATTCATCCAGCCAGTAATTGTGGATAGCATCAAGGCGATAGACCCCATCCGCACTCCAGTCCGAATCAAGAGCTGATGGGCTTTATTCCGAAAGATGTAGTAGCCCCACAAGATCAAAAAAGCAAGCGGAAATACCAATGTAAAATATCCTAAAAAGGAAGGAACCAGTAGATAGGCTATTAAAGCACCAATGCGACCTAAGGCATTTTCGGACGTAGGGATTTCACCCGCCTCTATGGCTTGCTCGCCAAAGGCATGTTCAATCAATTGCTGATCCTTCAGGCTAAAGGTTAAAACGGCGAGTGAGCACAACAAAGCGACCACCATGAGGACCAAACCCAAAATTTCCTTCTTGCGTTCATCGGAAATGGGTGGGATCAGCGGAGTAGCAGTGCGCTTCTTGTTTTTCGATGCGCTACGGGGAGGGACTTTTTTTGGTGCTGCCATATTTGGAAAATACACAAAATTTCCGGAAAAGGAAAACAGCCATCGCTTCCGGCGTCAATTGGGCCGTTACGATGGCTGCTCTTATACCCCAAAAGAACCGTCAAGATGCGTTAATGGAAAGATTGCTTGGGTTAAATACGGGAAGAATCCCAGAAAAATCTATCTGGCAGCTATAAGGCACATCTCCCAATAGTCCAGCGGCTTCGAGTGCTTTACCCTGAACACCCGCCTTCAGTTTATCCACAATCTGGCTTTTATTGTGCTGATAAGTACTATGGGCGATCACTGCGGCATCCGATAAGCCAATCTCGGCTTTGTGAACTTCTGTCAGAAGATCCACCATTTGTCCCAAGCAAAGAACATCGCCCAAGGCAGCCGATCCTTTGTGTCCACCACAAATCACCAAAACATCGTGTTTGGATTGTAAGACAAAATTGGTGAGCCGAGTCATGTTCAAAAAGCATCCCACAACCAGAACTGGAGCGCTACGGGCAATGGAAATGGCATTTGTCAGGTTAGAGGTGTGCATGATCACCGTCCGATTTGCAACAGCTTCCGGGGTGTACTCCAAAGGAGAATTCCCAAGCTGGTACCCGCTGATAGGCTGGCCATTCTTTTCGCCCCCCAATACAAATACCTTTGGATCGAGGTTTGCCGCCATGCGGGCAGCATCCCCCAAGGTTGGTGCAGGTACAATGGTTTTGGCCCCATTGTGCAATGCCGTAACCATAGAGGTACTGGTTCTAAGCACTTCCAGAGCGATGACGGCCTTATCCCGTACATCGGCTTCGGTTAATCCTGCCGGATTAAATAAAACATCTAAATACATAATTTATATAAGTCTGCCAATAAGTGGTGGTTGGTCTGTGATGATTAGGATATTTTATGCAACGGCGCTTTTTTAACCCTTGCTGCCAGTTTCCTGCCCCGGACATCAATCCATATCGCCGATTCTGGCACAGTTAAGCCCGATGCCACGCTGACATATCCCATACCGATTCCCTGGCTTAGTACCGGAGATTGTGTTCCACTGGTAACCTCGCCAATGATTTGTCCATTTTGGTCCAACAACGGATAACCAGCCCTTGGGATTCCCCGTTCCTCCAAGACAAAAGCCACAAGTTTTCGTTCAACCCCCTTCTCTTTGATGCCTTCCAAGACCCCTTTCCCAATAAAATGGTCTTTTTGCATTTTCGTCACCCATCCCAAACCCGCTTCGAGCGGATTGGTGGTGTGGTCTATGTCATTGCCATACAAACAATATCCGGCTTCCATACGCAGGGTGTCGCGGGCGCCTAAACCACAAGGCTCGAGGCCATATGGTGCACCGGCTTGCATCAAGGCTTCCCAAATCTCGGTCGCCTTATCATTTTCACAATAAATCTCAATGCCTGATTCGCCAGTATAACCAGTGTGAGAGATCAAAGCCTGCTTGCACTCAAAAAATGTACCAGATTCTGGACGAATCGCATGATAATAAGGCAAATTTTGTATGGATATGGATGTAAGATGGGAAAAAATTTCCATTGCTTTGGGCCCTTGTAGCGCCATTAGCGCCATCTGGTCAGAGACATTCTCCAACACAGCTCCCATCCCATTATTGGCCTGCATCCAATCAAAATCTTTTTCTATATTGGAAGCATTGATCACCAGTAAAAATTCGGTACTCCCCAGCCGATAAACCAACAAGTCATCCACAATGCCGCCTTCCGGGTTACACATCACCGCATACATCACCCTGCCATCATAAAGTTTTGCAGCATCATTGGAAACCAGGCTTTGAACAAATGCCAGTGCCTGTGGTCCAGAAACCCTCACCTCGCCCATATGGCTTACATCAAAGAGACCCGCTGCCTTGCGGACAGCCATGTGTTCTTCTATGATGCCTTTATAGACAACAGGCATCTCGAAACCGGCAAATGAGACCATCTTCGCCCCAAGTGCTTTGTGAATGTCATAAAGTGGTGTACGCTTCAACACGGTTTGAGACATAGCCTTTTGGTGTGGTGTATAAGGATTACGGAATTTCGAAAAGCATAGGGAAGTTAAAAGCGGCTTTTCTGTCAGAACTTGATGAACTGAGTCCGGATTGCAAGTTACGACCCCGAACTACCAGTTTCAAACAAAAATTGGGAATTTTTGTCCATTCTTATGGCCTATTTTGCAACAAATCAGCCATGTAAGCCCTTACATGGAGAATGAATTTTCCATCCGTTGTTAAATGCTTTCTCGTGTCATTGGATGCAACTTTTATACAGAAGGTTATGCCACGCACGCTTATTTTTTTGTGGCATTGATATCAAAAACCAGTCGCATCATTGGCTCATATTGACATCCATTCCCCCGCTTCCTACTTTACTATTTCTTCTTCTTCTAAAATCAAAACACAATGATCAAACAATGGATGCTCATTTGCCTGTTGGTGGGCTTTGGACAGGTGACAGCACAAGAAACACCGGTTGCCTTCACGGGTGCAACCTTGCTTCCTATTTCCGGCGCCCCCATCGAACAAGGCGTTTTGGTGGTTCAGCAGGGAAAGATTCTGGCCATTGGAAAGGCTTCTGCCGTGCGCATTCCACCTAATGCCCAGCGCGTGGATCTTTCAGGAAAGATGCTGATGCCCGGCCTGATAGACACCCACTCGCATGTAGGTGAAGCAGCCGGAGGAGATGGATCGGCTGCCCTCCAACCAGATGTACGAGTACTGGATGCGTTAAACGTCCTCAGCCCATCTTTAGGACGTGCCAGAGCGGGCGGTATCACCACCGTAAACGTGATGCCAGGATCGGGGCATTTGCTCTCTGGCCAAACGGCTTATCTAAAATTGCGAAAAGGAAAGGCCATTCAGGATCTCTTATTATGCAAAGACTTGCTCAGTGAAGTTTGCGGTGGCATGAAAATGGCCAATGGGACCAATCCGATGCGCGATAATGGCACCTTCCCCGGAACCAGGTCTCGGTCTGCTGCAATGGCACGTCAGTGGTTCCTGAAAGCACAACACTATCAACGGAAGGTGCAAGAAGCGGCTGGCGACCCCAGTAAAATGCCCGAACGCGACTTGCAGATGGAGGCGCTTGTACAAGTCCTTGAGGGCAAACGTACAGTCCACTTCCATACCCATCGGGCAGACGACATCCTCACCGCCATCCGAATTGGGCAGGAATTCGGCTTTAAACCTGTTCTACAACACGTGAGTGAAGGCTGGAAGGTGGCCAAAGAAATTGCGGCATCGGGATTTCCGGCATCGGTCATTGTAATAGATTCGCCCGGTGGAAAATTAGAGGCCCTGGAATTGCGCTTCGACACTGGTGCGGCTTTGGTTAAAGAAGGTGTGCTTATGGGCTATCATACGGATGATTACATCACCGATTCACGCCTCTTTTTGCGCTCGGCGGCCTTAGGAATACGGGCTGGACTGAATCGGGAGAAAGCCCTTGAGAGCCTGACCCTCGCTGGCGCCAAAATGTTGGGGCTTGATCATCGGGTTGGAACACTCGAAGTGGGTAAAGATGCAGATTTTATTGTCCTTAGTGGCGACCCGATGAGTGTTTACACCCGAATTGAACAAACTTGGATTGAAGGTCAAATAGTGTTTGACCTAAGCAATCCGGAAGACCGAAAATTTGCTAACGGAGCCTATGGCGTATTGGTCGGAGATGTGGTTCACACCCATCATGATGGGGAAGACGATGGCCACCGATAAGACCGTCTATTATTTCTATCTTCTTTATAAAACAATCCCTTATGAACAAATTTTTTACGTTGTGTCTGGCCTTGTTGTCTTTTCCAGCAAGCCTTATGGCACAAACCTATGCCCTTAAAGCCGAGATGCTGCATACCGCTGCTGGACCCTCTATTTCCAATGGGCTGGTCTTGGTGAAAGAGGGTAAGATCGAGTGGGTGGGCCCGGCGAAAGAAAAAGCCATCCCCAAAGGGTATCAAATATATAGTGCCAAGGTCATTACCCCCGGTTTAATAGACGGGCATTCGGTGGTGGGTTTGGCTGGTGCGCTCAATCAACCACATGACCAAGACCAATTAGAAACTTCGGGATCTCCTCTGGCACCAGAACTCAGTGCTTTAGATGCCTACAACCCAAGAGAAGTTCTGGTGGAATACCTTCGGACGATGGGGGTTACGACGATCCATACAGGCCATGGTCCGGGCGCCCTCATTTCTGGTCAAACCTTGGTGGCCAAAACGGTTGGCAACAACGTCCAAGAAGCGGTAATAGACGCTTCTGCCATGCTTGCCATCACATTGGGTGCAGGGATCAACAGTGGCTTCAAGACCCCAGGTACGCGGTCCAAAGCGTTGGCTTTATTGCGTCAAGAATTGCTTAAGGCACAAACATACCTTCGTAAAATGGAGCAGGCCGAGCTATCAAAACGTCCAGAGCGTGATCTAAAAATGGAGACCCTGGTTCAATTGCTCCGTGGGGAAATAAAAGCACTTATCACCGTAGATCGCGCCCACGACATTCAGGCAGCCATACGTATAGCGAAGGAATTTAACCTTAAGTTAGTCTTAGACAGTGTTTCCGAAGCATATCTGGTCATAGACGAGATCAAGGCCAGTGGAGCCGAGGTAATCCTTCATCCAACCATGAAACGTGCCGCCGGAGAAAGCGAAAACCTAACGTTCGAGACTGCTAAAATCCTGAATGAAGCGGGGATTCCCTTTTCACTCCAAAGTGGTTTCGAGGGCTATGTCCCCAAAACCCGTGTGGTACTCTTTGAGGCTGGCGTGGCTGCTGCATATGGCTTACCTTTCGAGAAAGCCTTGGCCGCCATCACGATATATCCAGCCAAAATCTTGGGATTAGACCAACGCATCGGATCGCTTGAAGTTGGAAAAGACGCAGATGTGGTCTTGTTTGATGGAGACCCATTTGAATACACCACCCATGTTTGCACCGTTTTTGTGAATGGAAAAGTGGTTAGCGAAACTTGTCGCTAAGTAGCACAAAATGAAACATCTAAGGTGAAGACGGTTTGCGTGGTTCTTGGCTTTTTGCGTCAACATAACTATAAGAACCGTCTTCTCATTCATTCCACAAAGATGAGCGATAAATGGATTTCCCCTTTCCGAAGACGATCTCAATTTAGGTTGCCTATATTCTCCTAACAGATTCACACCAAGAAATAAGTATCTACCCTATGTTACCTTCCTATCTCTCGGTTGCCCGTATAGACCAAGCCATCCAACTTGCCCTCTCGGAAGATGTGGGCACGGGCGATATCGCTACCCTAGCAACCATTGATCCCCATAAGCAGGCAACTGCGCAATTTTTAGCAAAGGCAGATGGTGTTCTCGCTGGCATTTGGGTTGCCGAACGGGTGTTTGAGCAGGTGGATTCTGCAATAAATGTATCGTGGGCAGCACGCGAGGGCGACTGGATAGAAAAAGGGGTCTGGTTTGGAACAGTGGAAGGCCCGGCACGCTCAGTTCTGGTAGCAGAACGCTTGGTACTCAATTTCATGCAACGAATGTCTGGTATTGCAACCGCCACCCGGCGTATGGTTGACGCCGCCAAGCCTCATCCTGCGCAGATTTTAGATACGCGCAAAACCGTCCCCGGTCTTCGGGAATTAGACAAATGGGCGGTATTGATTGGAGGCGGGAAAAATCATCGAATCGGACTTTATGATATGATGATGATTAAGGACAATCATATTACTGCTGCCGGAGGGATCCGAAAGGCATTAGATGCCGCACGGGCGTATCTTAGAAGTAAAGCGCTTGCTGTGGAGATCGAAATTGAAACCAGAACACTGGATGAAGTCCGCGAGGTGCTGGCAGCAGGTGGTGCAGACCGCATTATGCTGGATAACATGACCCAGAAAAGACCAGATGGTTCATTAGAGGTGACTTTATTGAGCGAGGCGGTTAAACTTATTGCGGGGAAGTTCAAAACGGAAGCTTCTGGTAATGTGACCCTCGAAACCATTCCGCAAATTGCCGCAACAGGGGTAGATTTTATTTCTTCTGGATCCCTAACCCATTCGGTTACGGCAATGGATATTTCACTCAAGATCCGCTTGGATTAAGTCGTTCACGGAACGTCCAAACCATTGAACAAAAAACGAGTACCTTTCAACATTAGACAAGTTTTCCAAATTCTTGTGCATGAGGGGATCTCTCCCCGATACACCCAAGTCCGTTTTGTACACTGGTGGGCAAAACACATGGTGAGAGCGACCCTCTTTTTTATGGCATAAAGCTTCGCAAGAAAGCAGTTCCTATACGGTTCGCAAAACGTCTATAACAACGGCTTCATCCAGAATTCCAACACTTTTGGAGATTCGGTTTCTTCATCCAAGTCTTGCCAATTGATGGTACAAGTCATACCAATGGCTTTTTGGAAACCACGATTCTGCCAAAAAGGGTCTAATGGTAAATAGTCCGCAGGCCGTCGGGGATGGTCGCCAGGGCGCACGACCCCACAAAAAGCCAGCCAAGAGAAACCACCCAGCGCCAAGGCCCACTTTTCCCGTTCGGCCATAAAATGTACACCCGCACCTAAACCACGGTAAGAAGCATGTAAGACCGATTCACTCAAATAATACACCGTTTCCAAAGGAATGTCGCGGTCCACAAAAGGTTTCTGAATGTTCTCGGTTTCTTTGGCTAATGGCATTCCAGTAGAAGCCCCAACAACATTCACCCCATCGAAGGCCAATACCAACACAGCCTTGTCCGCCTCGGCAAACGTGGTCAGATAACGCTTTTCATATGCCAAGTCGCCATCATACAAATAAGGAAATTCCCTAAAAACGGCGATGCGCAAGGCGGCCAAATCGTCTAAATAGGGTAGTATCTCGCTTCCTGTACAGGTTTTAAAAGTCAGAGACGTCATAAGGCATCGGGGGTTAAATCACATAAAGGCTTCCGTCATTTATTTTTCTAACGCTGAGACAGGAGTTGCCCATCAGTATGCTTTTTCCGCGTGTCCAGAAAGAAGTTAGCCCTTAAAAAGAGGCGCAACTTGATAGAGCAATAGATACACCACCACACCGGTCACCGAAACAAAGAGCCATACCGGAAAGGTAAAACGTGCTATTCGTCGGTGACGGGCAACATAGGGGCTTCCACCTTTTTGTTGGGTTTTTAGTCCCCGATAAAAGGTCATCAACACCAAAGGTAGCACCAAGGCCGCCAAAACCACATGGGGAACCAAAATCCCATAGTAGATATACCGCAGTACGTCCGGCGCATATTCTGGAAAAACTGTATGCCCGATCCCACTATCCATTTGCCGCAACGTGTGGTAGGTTAGATAAGACGTTAAAAAAACCGCAGAAGAGGCCATCGCCGCAATCATTGTCTGACGGTGACGGGCAATATCTTTTTGGCGGATCAATAGGAACCCCCTCAATAATAGCAACGTCGAAAGCAAGTTTAGAATGGCGTTGAGTGCTGGTAGGTCTTGGTAGGTCATCGGTCTTTCCTTTGGTATCCTATTGGTTAAATTTAATCTGTAAAGGGTTTATGGATGGCGTATTGTGCCCAAAATAGGGCGAGCAGCGTGAAACTTAAAAAAATACCCACCGAGGGCAAAAACCCCAAGGTTGTGTGTACAGGAAGATTTTCAAAGCCATAGAGCGCGATACGCAAGGCATCCAAACCATACGTGACCGGATTGAGCCATGCCATCCATTGTACGCTTTTGGGAATGCCAGAAATCGGGAAAAATGCCCCAGAAAGCATCCAAAGTGGCATTAGAAAAAAATTCATAAGGGCCAGAAAACCACGGGTGGATTTTACTTTCCATGCCATAATAAAGCCCAGACTACCAAACGTCATGCCCATCAAACCACAAATAAGCCATGCAGATACCATGCCCAAAAGGGTTGTTGGAATGCCCATGACAGGCGTTAGGAGTAAAAAAAGTGCCGCTTGTAGCATTCCAAGCGTCGTACCTCCAGCCACATTCCCAAAAACCAACCACCAACGCGAAACAGGGGCAATCAGGGCCGCCTGAAAAAAACCACTACGTTTTTCCTCCACAATCGAAACGGTCGAAAAGATGGCCGTAAATACCACCACCAATAACACCATTCCAGGAAAAAGGAATGTCAGAAACGAAACACCTGCGTCTTCTCTCAGCCTGAAACTTCCTTGAAAACCCAACCCCAAGAGTAGCCAAAAAAGAAGAGGTTGCGCCAAAGCACCACCCATCCGACCACGATCGAAAAGAAACTTCACCACTTCTCGTTTCCAAAGTGCCCAAAAAGCAGTCATACGCCCACAGAAGGATTAGGGTCAAAAGGATGCCCGGTATGCGTCAAAAAGACATCTTCCAAGGTTGGTTTACGGATAGATACCGCAGTAATACTTCCGCCAAAATCACGATACAAAGGGGTTAACAATGTGTCGGGGGCATGATGCCAGACACACAACGCCTTTCCGAATTGCTTCACCGTCCACCCCATTTTTTCGTGTAATAACGTACCGAGTATTTCCGGGTTGGGAGTCGAAATCCAAAGCGTATCACTCCCAAGAGTGGATTTAAGTTCTTCAGGCGTACCCCGACACACCACTTTTCCTTGGTTGAGGATCACCAATTCATCACATTTCTCGGCTTCTTCCATTAAATGGGTGGCCACCAAAACGGTCATTGGGTATTGTTGCCGCATTTCGTGAATAAACCCCCAGAAGGCGTGGCGTGCAACGGGGTCTAATCCATTCGTTGGCTCATCCAATAGCAATAACTTGGGTCGGTGCAAGATGCTTCTTGCTAAATCTACACGCCGTAGCAAGCCACCACTCAGGCTTTTGCACCGATCAGCTGCACGTTCCCGAATACCAAATTGCTGAAGGCTCTGAGCGATCCGGTCGTCTATGAGATGGCCTTTTAGCCCATAGAGGGCACCATGAAGCCGTAAGTTCTCGCGTACCGAAAGGGCCAGATCTAAAGCCGGTTGTTGAAAAACCACGCCCAATTGTTGCCGTACCCGCGCCGGATTTTCCGAAACCTCTGTACCTGCAACGCGACACATCCCTGAACTTGGCCGTAGGAGCGTAGATATTATGTTAAAAAATGTGGTCTTTCCAGAACCATTGGGGCCCAAGAGGCCAAACAAAGAGCGATCGGGGACTTTAACCTCTAACCCATCCAATGCCATTTGGCTTCCATAACGAAAATTAAGGCCTTTCGCAACCAGAATATCCAACATAGGCACAAATCAAAGAAGGCGATCCAACACGAGACAAAGCAACAAGGCCGGAATATATAAGACCGACGCCAAGAGTACCTTTCGGGCATGTTGATGGGTCATTTCCATATAGAACCGGATAGATGTTACCAGAAAATAACTCCCCAACAAAACCGCACCAGAGATGTACAGCCCGCCAACGAGTCCGGTTTGAAGTAATGAGAGGCTTAATCCAACCGTAAGTGCGGTAAACAAGACAGTTTGAACGATTGTCGCGCGGCCAGTAGGCTCTGTTACGCTCAACATTTTAAATCCACCCCGTTCGTAGTCTTTACGGTACATCCATGAAACCGCTAAAAAATGTGGCATTTGCCATGTTAGCAGTATTCCAAACATCAACCATCCCCCTAAATCAAAACTCCCCGTAGCCGCCGTCCAACCACCCAATGCAGGTAAAGCTCCTGGAATGGTTCCAACGAGGGTATTGTAATGGGTAATGCGTTTAAGTGGGGTATAAACCGCCACATACAAAACAACGGTAATGGCGGCCAATAGCGTTGTGACCAGATTCACCCATACAAAGGTATAACCTATCCCCACAAGGGCCAAAGTACATCCTAATACCAAAATAGGCAGGGGGGATAGCCTTCCGGCAGGCAATGGCCGACGGGCAGTCCGGTGCATAAGTGCGTCATAATCCCGTTCTATATAATGGTTCAGGATTGCCCCACCCGCCGATGTGAGGCAAACACCCAAAACCGTATGAAGAAGTTTGAGCCAGTCTAACCCATTTGTGCTCCCCAATAAGAAACCGGCCACCGCCGAGATGGCAACCAAAAATGAAATCTCTGGCTTGGTTAATTCCCAGAGGTCGGTCCAAAGCGTTGGTTCTTTTTGCTTATCCCGCCGGATCATGACACGACTTTCTTCCTCATCGGGGCGGCCTGCTAGATGGGGTTGGGATCGTTTAGGGTTTTCAGGATACGGCATGGTCTTAACGCGCACCGTCTTTTCGAGGGGTAAGTTTGAACGCATAAAGTAAAAGGGTAAACTGTCCTCCAAACATGATACAAGCCAATAATAAATGTATTGGTTGTGCAAATGCAGGCAGGTCATTGCCAGCCAATACCAAGCCAGAAGCCACCGAAGCAAGAATACTCCCCATCACCACCAACATCCATCGTTTCATGAGGCTCGGAGAAGCTTTCTCCGTGAAAATCAGGTGCATCAACCAGCCATTTACAAAGAATGTAACCAAAGCCAAGACACGATGAATCCCAAAAGAAATGCCCAGCCCTGCTATAATTTCAGTACGCGCCACCTGATCCAACAACACATCTACTTCTTCACGTACCTGTGTACCTATCAAAACTTGGATTATGGTGAGCAATAATGCGATCCCTACGGTTGTTCGGACGGCCGTTGGGTAGCCTGGAAAGACGCTTAAATGTCGGTTTTGTATCCGGAAAAGCAAGGCCGCCCCAATCGCTAAGATCACCAAAGCCATCACCATATGGATGGTAATTTTGACGGGCGAAAGCGCCGAACTCACGACCACAGCCCCCAGCCATGCCTGGAATCCAATCCCAATCAGGTTCAAAAACGAAAGTACAAGAAACCATTTATCGGTTTTGTATAGCGGCAAGGCAAACAATAACTGTAATAAAATGGACAGGCCCAACGCAGCGCCAATCAGACGATTAATGTACTCGGTCCAAGTTTTGGTGGCATTAAATTCTTCAACGGCGTTGTGTTCTTCGGCATAGACCTCTCGGTAATTCGCTGGTAACTCCGAGACATCGGTAGGCGGAATGAGTTTTCCAAAACACTTTGGCCAATCGGGACATCCCATCCCGGCTCCACTGGCACGCACCACAGATCCCGCCAGAATCACCAAATAAACGAGCGCCAAGGTAATGGTTCCGATGAACGCCAAACGTTGATAAACTTTTTGGGGGACTTCCAGCGTGCTCATCCGGCGTACCAACTCCAAGAGGGTTTAAAAGGTAATTAAAATGGAGAACTTGAAGATACGCCACGAAGCAGGTTTGAAGATTTGAGCGCAAGGTTAATTCTTGTAGAATGGTCTAAGAATCCAACTAAACACCTATAACTTTCGTCTTTGTTCGTCCTATTTTCAAACAAAACAGGTAAACGCCCGTGGCCGATCGGCATCTCTCGGCACATAAATTTCTTTTTGCTAATCACCTTAAATTAACATTTATCATGCCTTTAATGGTCTCAATCTCCGGAATTCGAGGCGTCTTTGGGGACGGCTTGGATGCAATGGTTTTGGTTAAATACGCTGCTGCATTTGGTGTTTGGGTGCGCAACCGCGCAAGCGAAACCGGTGGCAAGCCTTTGGTGGCCGTAGGACGCGATGCCCGTGTTACCGGAGAACTCTGTCAAACCTTGGTCATGGAAACCCTGCGCTCGGTGGGCTGCAATGTATTGGATGTAGGTTTAGCCACCACGCCCACGGTAGAAATGGCCGTGCTTGGCGCACAAGCAACGGGTGGCATTATTTTATCTGCCTCACACAATCCTGCCGAATGGAATGCGCTTAAACTGCTGAACGAAAACGGAGAATTCCTTACCCCCGAACAAGGAAAAGCAGTCATAGACCTTGCAGCGTCGGGTACGGTTACGGCTGTGCCTTATACCCAAATCGGTGGTTATTCGGCACAAGACTACTTACCCTATCACATACAAAAAATTTTGGAACTCCCTTATATCTATCCTAAGCAAATTGCCGCTCAAGATTTTAAGGTGGTGGTGGATGGGGTGAATTCGGTGGGCGGCGTGGCCATTCCTGCTTTGTTGAAGGCATTGGGCATTCGTGAAGAAAACATCATCCGTCTTCACTGCAACCCTACGGGCCTCTTTGCGCACAACCCAGAACCCTTGCCAGAGCATCTTTCCGAAATCATGGATATGGTCACCGCTACCAACGCGGATTTAGGCATTGTGGTGGATCCAGACGCCGATCGGCTTGCATTTGTGGCAGAAGATGGCCATTTTTATGGAGAAGAACTTACACAAGTAACCGCAGCAGATTTTATGCTTGGCCATAAACCAGGTCCCTTTGCAACCAATTTATCTTCGAGCCGAGCCGCAGATGACGTAGTGGCGGCCTATGGCCAAACGTCTTACCGTGCTGCCGTTGGTGAAATCAATGTAGTGATGTTGATGAAGGAAGTGGGGGCTGTAGTGGGTGGTGAAGGGAATGGCGGGGTAATCCTACCCGACCTTCACCACGGACGGGATGCACTGGTGGGCACGGCCATCGTATTACAACATATGGTGAATACCGGAAAGTCCCTCTCCCAGCTTAAAGCCGGATACCCTGCGTATAGCATCTCCAAAAACAAAATTACCTTAGACAAAGTGGATGCCGATACGGTCTTGCGCCAAATAGCACAACGCTATCAAAAGGAGCGTATCTCAACCATTGATGGTGTAAAAATTGACTTTCCGAACGAATGGGTCCACCTACGCAAGTCCAATACCGAACCAATTATCCGGATTTATGCCGAGGCCCGCACCCCCGATCAGGCCCAAGCCCTTGCACAGCGTTTTATGGATGAACTGGCTGCCGTTGAAAGTACTCCCTAAGGAAGAAGGACAGAAAACAGTCTTTTTCCTCTTTCCATTGCTGGACAGGCTATATTTTTTACGGCTGAAAACCATTTGGCGGAGAAGCCCATTCGACGATGAAGTGGGGTTTATCCCACCTGCTCGTTGTATCAGTGAAGGACTTTCAATAAGATTTTTTTCAACCAACTTATTTGAATGCCATAACAAACGCCTACGCATTATTTTAACCGACCAACATTTTCCAAAACACAAAGAACCTTAACCATGCCCCGATGTGCTTTTCTCTCCATTGAAGACCTCTCGAAGTATGTATGTGACGACGAGTTGGTAATCAAGTACCTACAAGAAAATGGGTGGGACATCGAGACCATTCCTTGGAGAAAAAAGGAGGTGGATTGGCTGGCGTTCGATTTGGTTGTCGTGCGCTCAACATGGGATTATCAGTCTGCCCCCAAGGCATTTTTTGAGGCCCTGCAACAGATCAAAAAAACAGGTGTCCCTTTGCTAAACAGCCTTGCCCTCGTGGCGTGGAATCTTGAAAAAACCTATTTGCGGGATATCGAAAAGGCTGGTTTTGACATCGTTCCCACCCTTTGGAGCAAATCTCCCTTGCAAAAAGCACAACTATTACAAGCCTTTAGCACGTTTAGCACGGCAGAATTAATCCTAAAACCCATTGTCTCGGCCAATGCCGATCATACCTACCGATTGGTTCCGGAAGACGTAAACTCTTTGTGGCCGGTATTGGCAGAAGCCTACCGAAGCCGTCCGTTTATGATCCAGCCATTTATCTCACAAATCATAACGGAAGGGGAATTCTCCCTCTTTTTCTTTGGGGGTGAATACAGCCATTCCATGTTAAAAAGACCACGATCGGGAGACTTTAGGGTGCAGGAAGAACACGGCGGTCATATTTCGGCGTGCGACCCACCTCCGGAATTGCTACAAGAAAGCATCTGCCTTGTGTCTCAATTGCCCGATATTCCGTTTCAAGCACGGGTGGATTGGGTGCGGCAAAGCCCTGAGAAAAATCAATTTATGGTCATGGAATTGGAACTGATAGAGCCTTCCTTATATTTTCGGTTTGCCCCACACGCCGTTGTCAACTTTAAGACAGCACTAGAACGGCATCTTACCCAAACCCGATTGTAACAAACCAACCTTATTATGTCCACCTATTCTTTCCCTTTTAAGCAAAAAGACACCTTTACCTACTGGGACGAAGGAGCAGCCAATGGCCCTGCCCTGTTGTATTTGCATGGCATCTTGGGCGATGTGGAAAACTGGAAAAACAATATTACGCCGTTTACCGAAGTAGGTTATCGGGTAATTGTGCCGCTTTTGCCATGCTACAAAATGCCCTTGCGCGAGACCCACGTACCCGGTTTGGCAAAATATGTGGCACAATTCGTAGCTGCGATCGGCAAACCCGAAAAAATGATTGTCATTGGCAATTCTCTCGGTGGCCAAGTGGGGCTTCATTACATCCGTGATCACCAAGAGGACGTTTTTGCGCAAGTATTGGCAGGTTCTTCCGGTATCCGCGAACTGGCCATGCGGGGCGAGTTTTTCCGCCGGAAAGACTTGGAATTTATCCGCTCCCGCGCCAGACTCACCTTCCACGATGCCGACAAGCACTTCAACAACCACTTTTTAGAAGAAGTGAGCAAGATTGTGAACAACCGCGAATACGCCCTAAAACTCATCGCTATGGCCCGATCCTCGGCGCATGATGTGGTCGGGGATTTTCTGCACGAGTTGGATATGCCCAACCTCATTATTTGGGGCGCAAACGACCAACTTACACCGCCCGATGTGGCCCAAGAATTCAAAAATGGGTTACCAAACGCCGAGTTACACTTCTTGCAAGAATGTGGCCATGCCCCGATGATGGAACACCCAGAAGCATTTAATGCCTTGCTGATGGATTGGCTAAAGCGCGTTTGCCCTATTACCGCCTGAACGTGTGCCTTTTCGTACACCAACGTCTAATAAAACAGACAACCCGTGCCGTCTAAACCCAAAAAAACACGTCAAAATAGCGGTTTGAGTGTTTGGCATGATTTTGACACTTCTTTTATTCGAGCGGATGACTAAACCTCCTGTCAAACGCTCAAAAGAGGGTGCAATGCAGGCGCAAAGACAACCGAGCGCCGAACGGGTGGTTCCAATGGGTGAGTGGACCACCCGTTTTTTTTTTGTAACGGACCACCCGTATCTTGCGGCTTTTACCAAAAAGCGATACATAAAATGAAACCACTCGCCCAACTTCTTGTCTTCCTTTTACCCATTTTGTTGTTCAGCGCTTGTACGCCAAGCCTCACTCCCGCCTACCGCGATTATCGTGCTACGCCCAGAGAATCGGTGTTGGAGAAGACCAAAACAGCCTTTAGGCAAGCCGGCTGGGAGGTGAAAAACGGTGCCACAACGGGTGTCATTGCAACGCAGGAGCGGCAAATCCGAGATTTTAAAGCCTACAAAATTCTGGTACAACTCGAAGCCACAACGTTCCAATCCCGTTTTGTGCGGGTGTATGTACATGCCTATCGTAAGTATTTGATTTCCGGTCACAAAGGAAAAATCCCATATATGGAACGGCACGTCATCCGCGAAGTCCTTCGCCCATTAGAGGCCGCGCTGAAAAATCAAGGGATGGAACTAGAAAAACGCCTCTCTGGGGACGACAAAACCCGATATTAGGCTTAATTAGCCAGAGGGGTGACGAATAAGCTACCAAAGCGTAGGGATCCAGATACTATAAGGCCCCCCATGATTTAACCGGAACTTGGCGGGAAGAGGGGTGGGAAAACCTTATTTTTCCTCGTTACGGTTCCAATTAATCTCCAGTTTTAACAATCGGAGGGATTCTTAGATGAATGCTCCGATGTTTTTTATCGTTATGATCAGCACCAATAATCTTTCATTGCGTTTTGGCAAGCGCATTTTGTTCGAGGATGTCAACCTCAAATTTGTCGAAGGCAATTGCTACGGCATCATCGGCGCAAACGGCTCTGGTAAATCCACTTTCTTAAAGATTTTGTCTGGCGAGATTACCCCCACGACAGGATCGGTGGACATTACGAAAGGGCAGAGGATGGCCGTTTTGAAGCAAAATCACTTCGAATTTAATGAGTTCCAAGTATTGGAAACGGTGATTATGGGGCATAAGCCGCTCTACGACATCATGAAGGAAAAGGACGCGCTTTATGCCAAGCCAGACTTCAACGACGAGGATGGGATGCGGGCGGGGGAATTGGAAGCCCTCTTTGCCGAAATGGATGGTTGGAATGCCGAAAGCGATGCGGCCACTCTCCTCTCGAACTTGGGTGTGCCCGTAGAAAATCATGACCGCCGCATGGAAGAACTGGATGGCAACCAAAAAGTACGGGTTCTTCTGGCACAAGCGATTTTTGGGAATCCGGATATTCTGCTTTTAGACGAGCCAACCAACGAAATTGACCTTGAGGCCACCATGTGGTTAGAAGATTTCCTTGCCGATTACCCAAATGTGGTGCTGGTGGTGAGCCACGACCGACACTTCTTAGACTCGGTTTGTACCCACGTGGTGGACATTGATTATGGCAAAATGACGCCATATACCGGAAACTATACCTTTTGGTATGAGTCTTCGCAATTGGCTTCAAAACTCCGGACGGAACAGAACAAACGTGCAGAAGAAAAAGTCAAGGAATTACAAGAGTTTATCCGACGTTTTTCGGCCAATGCCTCCAAATCCAAACAGGCTACCAGCCGCAAGAAATTGCTGGACAAGATCAAGGTGGAAGACATTCGTCCGTCTTCACGCAAATACCCCGCCATTCTGCTCAACAACATGGTTCGCGAACTGGGAGACCGTGTGCTCAAAACCGAGCACTTGGGCGCGATTCAAAATGGCGAAGTATTGTTTAATGAGGTGACAATCGAGGTACAAAAGGGTGATAAAATTGCCCTCTTGTCACGTAACAGTTTGGCCACAACCGCCTTCTACGAAATTCTAACGGGCCGCAATACCGACTTTACCGGAGAATTTCAGTTTGGTGTCACAGTTACCACGTCTTATGTACCAATAGACAATGCCCCCTACTTTGAAGGCGTAAACCTGAGTTTGGTGGATTGGCTTCGGCAGTACTCCGAGGACAAAGACGAAACATTTGTACGTGGTTTTTTGGGGCGGATGTTGTTTTCTGGTGACGAAGCCCTAAAACAAGCCAAAGTCCTCTCCGGAGGTGAAAAAATGCGGTGTATGTTCTCGCGTATGCAGCTACAGCGTGGCAATGTCTTGCTGTTCGATGAACCAACAAACCACTTGGATTTGGAGTCCATTACCTCCTTAAACAATGCCCTCCAAGAATTTCCCAGTACCATCCTCCTGACCTCGAAAGACCACACGCTGGTACAAACGGTGGCCAATAGAATTATTGAACTTACGCCAAGCGGCGTGATTGATAAATGGATGCCATTCGATGAATATATCGCTGATCCGGCCATAAAAGCCCTCCGCGACGAAATGTATGCAACGGCAACGGTCTAATCCGCCTATACTTTGTGAAAGAAAAGGCCGGTGTAGGTTTCCGGCTTTTTTTATTGATCCTCTTTTTCGAACGAAATACAAGCACACATATCCCACTAGACAGGGTTAATGCCTATCTTGTAGGTTTATCTATGACCTTTAGCAGCCGATTTCTGTGAAGCCCTATACCCTTTTCTCCGATACACCCTCTGTTCAGGAACCAAGCCATGAGGCGGCCCAAGTTATTCTGGACAGCTTAAATGCCAGTCAAAGACAAGCGGTCGAAGCCTCCGATGGCCCCGTGATGATTATTGCCGGAGCGGGATCTGGCAAAACCAGAACCCTGATGCACCGCATTGCCTATCTGTTGGCCCTTCGAAAAGCATGGCCGAGCCAGATTTTGGCGCTTACGTTTACCAACAAAGCAGCCCGTGAAATGTGCGAACGGATTGGCAAATTGGTGGGTGAGGACCAAGCGAAGGAACTGTGGATGGGTACTTTTCACTCGGTTTTCTCCAGAATTTTGCGCCGCGAAGCCGATAAAATTGGACATAGCCAAGACTTCTCGATTTATGACACCGACGACGCCCAAGGTGTGATCAAAGGGTTAATGACGACAATGGCCATTGATGCCAAAACCGTTTCGCCACGGGCAGTTTTGCACAAAATATCGTCCGCAAAAAACCAACTTATCCGTCCAGCAGATTATGGCCGATACGTAAATGGTGTGGTGGATGAAGCCGCTGCCCGTCTGTATCAGCCCTATCAAGATCAGTTGCGCCGTAACAATGCGATGGACTTCGACGATTTACTGATTAAGCCAATTGAGTTGTTTCAGAAGCATCCAGACATTTTGGCACGCTATCAGGAACGGTGGAAATATTTACACATTGATGAATACCAAGACACCAACCATGCGCAATATGTGATTACCCGCATGTTAGCCGCAACCCATAAAAATATCTGTGTGGTAGGAGACGATGCGCAATCCATCTATGCCTTTAGGGGGGCCGACATTACCAATATCCTCGACTTTCAAAAAGATTACCCACAAGCCGTCATTGTCCGTTTGGAACAAAATTACCGTTCCACCAAAAAAATTCTACAATTGGCGGATTCCATCATCAAGAAAAACAAAGACCAAATAGACAAAACCCTTTGGACAGACAACAATTCGGGCGATGACATTACGCTATTAGAAGCCCTTTCGGAGAAAGATGAAGCGACGAAAGTAGAACAAAACATTCGTCATATCCACCTCAACTACGGCCTACCATATCGTTCATTTGCGATTTTATATCGAACCAATGCACAGTCTCGGTCACTGGAAGATGCCTTGCGGCGGGGTGGGCTTCCTTACAAAATTTATGGCGGAATCAATTTCTACCAGCGCAAGGAAATCAAGGATGCGGTTGCCTACCTACGTCTGGTGATCAATCCGACGGATAACGAGAGTTTAAAGCGGGTGATTAATTACCCCACTCGTGGTATTGGCGCCAAGTCCATCGAACGGGTCGCGGAGGTGGCACATAAAGAGGGGTTGGCGTATTGGCAAGTGCTTGAGAAACTAAGTCTGTTAGGGTTCCCGCCAGCAGCCCACCAGGCATTAGATAAATTCCGGTTTATGATTGGTAAATATGCGGCCAAGCTTAACAGCACTCCCGCTGCCGAACTTGCAAGGGAGTTATTGGCTGAAGCCGGATTGATGCAAGAATTACGGCAGGAAAACACCGTAGAAGCCTTGGCACGGTGGGAGAACGTGCAAGAACTCTTGAATGCGATTGCAGAATATGAGCAGGAATTCACCGATGACGGCAATGGAACCATTGTGCTGAGCCGTTTCTTGCAAGAAGTTTCCCTCTTGACCGATGCAGACAATGACGAGGGCAACGACAACAAAGTGACGCTCATGACGCTCCATGCCTCCAAAGGATTGGAGTTCCCAATTGTTTTCTTAACCGGACTGGAAGAAAACCTCTTTCCTTTACCACAGGCCGCCGCCGATCCCAAACAGTTAGAAGAAGAACGGCGGTTATTTTATGTAGGCATTACACGGGCCCAAGAAAAATTATTTCTGGCTTTTGCCCGAACACGGTTTAAATATGGCAAATGGGAAGACAGTCTTCGGAGCCGCTTTTTGGACGAATTGGATGCGTCTGTCCTCAAGACGGAAGGCGGAGGCCGCTGGAGTACACAAAAAGCTACGGGCGTTCGTGCAACCGCAACCGAAGCCGGACGGTGGCGGAGTGGCCCCACACAAGGAAATAGCTACCGTGCTCCGGCCACACATCCACCGCCTTCAAAGACCGCTCCCCCCCCTAAAGCAACGCCCAAACCTCCCGAAGGGCGCCGTGTGGTTTACGATGAAGAATATACCGCCGCCTCACGCCCCATCGTACCTGGGCAAAAGGTTTATCACGAGTCGTTTGGAACGGGAAAAGTAATCGCCATAGAAGGCGTGGGCGACCAAGCAAAAGCAACCGTCTTTTTTCGGGAGGTCGGGCAGAAAAAATTGGTTCTTCGATTTGCTAAATTGCAAGTGGTAGAATAATCCCAAACCCAAATGATGTATGAATCCCGTCTTATTGGTCATATCGCAACTATTTGGCCGTAGGATGGGATTTTTTTATGGGCTTGTTTGGTTATGGATGGCAAGTGGTTGCCAAACAATACACATCGCTCAGCAAACAGAAGCCATTTACTCGGCCATAGAACAAGAAGATTGGCAGACGGCACATCAACTATTGAAACGGGTCGAGCGTGGAGAAAATACTTCGCCGGACATTTGGTTGGCACGGGCAATTTATGAACGCACCAAACCACCCAAGCCGGACTGGTTTCGGGCAAGTCGTGCGGTCTTGCAAGGCTTGGAAAAAGCGCCGCATCACTTGGGTTTACGAAGGGAACGGTTGCAGCAGCTACGATCCGGCGATCCATTTTTTGGAGCTGGTTTTTCCAATAATTTTGCGCTCACCGAGGCCGCCGATGTGGTTTTACGGCTGGCACCAGCGGAACTTTTTGCCCTCGAAAGCCGCGCCATTGGACTTTGGCGACAATTTCGCGATGTCGGACACACGCTGTTCCCGACACAACAGGTAGAAGAACAGGCCCATCTAACCCGTATGGCCCTCGAAAAGGCTTTTCAGGCTGGATCCCGACAGCAAGAACTAACGCTTGCTTTGGCCCATTTTTACGCCCAACGTGCGCAAAAAACCCCGTTCTTACACCAATTGTTTGCTGTATTAATGGACCAAAAACAAGCCCAAACCGCATATGCCGTCCGGCTGATTGTGGCCGTACGACAAGGCCAATTTGAGCAGGCCGATACATTGATGCAGCAGTTTGAAGCCATTGCCCCGCCAGTTGTTTACACCGCACTACATGAATTAGACCCCTTATTGAATGCGGAAGAAAAAGCCGCCTTTCAGGCAGATCGCACAGGCTTTACCCAACGGTTTTGGCAGGAAAGAGACCCACGAAACCTGACGGAATTCTCTGAGAGGAAGATCGAACACACGATGCGGGTGGCTTATGCCGACCTCTTTGGATGGCTCGGTACGGAAAAAGGCGATGTGCTAATTCGGTACGGCTTTCCGCTCACCACACGTCGGATGGAAGAGCCGGATAAAGAAGGTTGGGACATTGGCCGAACAGCTGGCTTTGAAAGGTGGCAATATGAGGCGTTTTCGTTTGGCTTTTTGGCACTCGTCCGGCAGATGCAAAACCTCACAACCCTTTCCGAAGACCATCGCCCATCAAAAGGAGAACAGGAAGTGCTACGCGAGCAAACGCAGGCTGGTGGTCAGTTTATGATGCCAAGCGACCTCCGGTATTTCCGAACTCCATCCGGAGAAACAGAAGCCATCTTCAGTTTGGGCCTGCCCATCATACAGGCAGGGAAACCTTCTCCCTCCTTAAAGTCGGGCCTTTTCTGGCGACAAAACAACCAAGTGGTCTTTTCCACTAGCTTGCCCATTCCAGCAGACACCACCTTCAACCCATTGATTCGTCTTAATCAGCAAACCATTTTTGTGGTTGCAGACACCTTTCAGCCACCTAAAGGCCGTTTTACGGTGCAAGCCGAGGTCCTACAACAGGGTGTATTTGGGCAGTCTTCCGACAAAACCGAAGTACCTCATTTTAAACCGAATAAATTTGGCCTGAGCGATATCCTTTTGGCTTATCAACTTCAGGAAGTTGAGGTGGGTCGTTTATTGGTACATCGGGGTGGGTATGCATTTCAACCCGCGCCCCTTCCTATTTTCCGAAAAGCCTTGCCCGTTTATTTCTATCTTGAAGCATATGATTTACCCCAAAACGAAACGGGTGAACGTCCTTACACCGTTGAAGCCCTATTGATTCCTAAAAAACGGATGGATACCAAGGAAGACCTTTTGGGCCTTCTCCAAACAGCTTTCTCCAAACAGCAATCGGGCAGTTCTGTACAGTTTTCTGGGGTGGCTTCTCATTCCAGCGAGGCCATTGGCTTGGGTATAGAGACCCAAAAACTACCAAACGGACCGTATCTTCTGACCGTTCGGGTGCGTGCCAACGGACAAGAACGCATCCAATCCTGCAACTTGACTTTAGAATGATGCGAAACAATGAGCAAGAGCGCTTGGCGGCCTTTATAATGGCTTGTGCCACATTGCCAAAGGGCATTTTGTTTGCGGATGCACTCACCTGCACACTCTATGCCTCGGATGCAAGCATGTACCAAATTCAGCCATTGGCGGTTTTGGTTCCACAAACATCAGAACAAGTTCAGTTAGCCGTTCGAGCCGCAATTCAGACAGGCATACCAATCATTGGTCGGGGGAGTGGAACTTCGCTGGCTGGCCAAGCCATAGGACGAGGGCTGGTCATAGATTTCACCAAACACCTAAACCGTATCCTGCATTTTAATGCCGAAAAACGCCAGATTACCGTGGAACCGGGCTTGATCTTGGACGACTTAAATCGTTTTTTGGCACCACATGGCCTGTTATTCGGGCCAGATCCGGCTTCTGCCAGTCGGGCTACATTGGGTGGGATGACGGCAACGAATGCCACAGGTACGCACTCTATTGCATATGGTTCGATGGTGGATCATATCGTAGCGGCAACGTTGATTTTACACGATGGTAGCCTTGCTTCCCTTCAAACCTGTTCATCTGAACAGCTTCAAGTAAAACAAAAACAAGAAGATGCAACGGGTAAACTATACCAGAAAATACACCAGATTTTGCAGGAGAAGGAGGCCATTATCCGACGCGATACCCCAAGACATTGGCGGCGACAAGGTGGTTATCGGATAGAACGCCTCTTGGAAGAGCCTTTCAATCTGGCGAAATTACTATGTGGTTCAGAAGGAACCTTGGGTATTCTCACCAACATCACCCTTTCCTTGGTAGAAAAGCCACACTTCACGGCTATGGCCATTGCCCACTTTGACGACCGGATGGCAGCCCTCCGAGCTACGCCCGCCTTGCTCACAACCGATCCTTATGCCATTGAACTGCTGGATCATCACGCCTTAGACCGCTGCCGCGAAGTGCCCGATTATGCCCCGCGCCTTACGTTTGTGGAAGGAAATCCCGTTGCTTTGCTCATGACGGAAGTGATCGGTGAAACACTTGAAATCTGTATTAAAAGATTAACCGAAGCAGTTAATATCTGTCAAAGACAAACAGGATGTATAGCGGTCACAGTTGCCCAAAGTGCGGCTGAATTATCGAATGTCCGCGAAGTACGCAAAGCAGGATTGGGCTTGGTAATGGGCACAAGAGGCGATTTAAAGCCGTTGCCTTTTATCGAAGATGCAGCGGTTCCTGTGGAATATTTGGCCGATTACGTAACGGAACTCGAAGCGGCTTTAGCAGAGACCCAAACCCAAGCCACCATTTACGGACATGCTTCAGCAGGATGTTTGCACATCCGGCCGTACGTGAATCCGCAGACCGAATTGGGCTTGGCGCGTATGAAACACCTTGCGATGGCCTCTGCGGAACTCGCCAAGAAATATGGCGGTGTAATTTCCTCCGAGCATGGTGACGGATTGGTGCGTGGCTGGCTTGCAGAGTCGTTTTTTGGCCCCGATTTATATGGGGTTTATCGGGAAATTAAACAGGCATTTGACCCCCAGAACTTGTTCAATCCGGGTAAAAAAACCGACTCCCCTCCTTTTACGGAAAATTTAAGAGCGATTCCCGTCAAAAAAAACACCTATGAATCCTTAGATTTTTCGGAAGTCCGGGGCTTGGAGGCCGCTACCGAACTGTGTAATGGTGCTGGCGTCTGTCGAAAATTACAAGCAGGAACCATGTGTCCGCCCTTTCGCGCCACCCACGACGAGATGCATAGCACACGAGGACGGGCCAATGTGTTACGGGCTGCCCTTGCGGGTTCGCTGGCCTTGGATGGACCCGAAATGAAGGCAGCTATGGCGTTGTGCATCTCTTGTAAGGCATGCAAAGCCGAGTGCCCTTCTTCGGTGGACATGGCCAAGCTCAAATTGGCGTGGCAAACGGTTTATTTTCGTGCCCATAAAGCCCCGCTTCGGGATCGGATGATGGCTGCATTGCCGCGTATTTTACCGCTTCTAAGTGGCAAAATGGCACCAATTGCCAATGGCGTAAGCCAGATAGCGTTTTTTCGGAAAGGATTACGGGCCTTAGCCAAGATTGATAACAGCCTGCCACTCCCCACGTTTTCTAAACAGCCTTTTGGTGCAAGAAACCTCCCACCATTACCCGACTCGCCGGATTTGGTGCTTTTTGTGGATACGTTTAACACATACTTGACTCCAGATGTGACGCGGGATGCACTTTGGCTACTTGAACAGATGGACGTTCGCCCTTTGGTTGTTACCCGTCAATGCTGTGGGCGGACGTATATATCAAAGGGATTAATACAGCCTGTGCTAAAATCTGGCAAACGACTATTAGACCAATTGGCCCCGTATGCGGAAAAAAACATTCCGCTCGTAGGCTTAGAACCCAGTTGCATACTCACCCTAAAGGACGAATATCCTGCATTTTTCCCGACGCACCCCGCAATAAAATCTATTGCCCGATACACCATGACCTTTGATTTTTTCTTGGCACAACCCCATATTTTGAATAAACTTAAAAGCCTTAAATGGCCAACTAAAATGCCTGCTATTTCCATTCATAGCCATTGCCACCAAAAAGCCATAGAAGGTACTTCGGCCATCAAACAGGTGCTGAATGCCATCCCCAATCTTACGGGCAACCTTCCCGAAACGGGCTGTTGTGGCATGGCCGGATCCTTCGGCTACGAGGCCGAACACACGGAATACTCCCTAAAAATGGCCGAGGACTCGCTCCTTCCTGCCATACGCAATAACCTCGAAGCACAGTGGGTGGCTTGTGGCAGCTCCTGCCAACACCAAATCCATCGAACGATGGGCAAAACAGCACGTCATACGGCACAAGTTCTAACCCATTTATTACGGAAGAGTTAGCCTAAAAACCAAATCATATTCTTACTCATCACACAACCTTCATTACAATGAAATACACTTTTTACTGCTTCTTGTTCGGCATGATGCTCTCGACAATGGCGTTGAATGCCCAACCGCAATCCGTCACGCTGACCGGTAAACTCCAGAAAAGAGCTTGGGCCAAGACCCTAGAAAGTTATTGTGCACAAGGTAGCGACTATTATGTTTTGACACGCCCAAGGAAAAAAAGTGTTGTTCTGTCTTTAGATACAGAAGCAGACGCTGACAAATTTGATGGCTGGATCAACCGAAAAGTGCAGGTTCAAGGCGAATGGATGAGTCGCACCATCTCCCCGAATCCGCAAAGCCAGTATCCCGTAACCCCAACTTTTCCAGATGACCGCAACAACAACGAAACGACCTGTAAGATTTTTCAGGTGACCACCATCCGCTTAATGGCCTCCAAATGAAAAACCTACTCCAATTCTTCTTCGCCGCATGGTCGTTGGTATCTATATCCTTTGCGCAAGTACGGACATTGGAAGGACAATTGGTGGAATTTATCACTGCTTATGCCGATGCCCAACCCCGGAAAGGAAGTGAGGGCTTTCTCCTCCCCACACCATCCGAAAAATCTGCATGGCAACGGATGATGAAGGCCTTTCTTGGTATGAATTGGGAAGAAGCGGACAACCAACGGATCACGCATTTTCCATTTTTAGAACGGATTTTATTCTTGGAAACAGGGAGGCCAGACCGGGTGTTTATGATTTTGTTGGAACAAAGCCCAATACGGCGTGGCTGGGGCGTGTATGTTCGGAATCTCTCTTACAGCGCTATGCCTTGGACGATTGAGATACCCCATCCCAAATTTGATACATTGACCGAAACACAAGGGGCCTCTTTGTTTATGCAGATAAACGGCTATTTTTTGATGATGGCTGGGGCTAATCGGTGCGCAAACGCAGCTTATTCGGGTTGTAGCGGAACCACAACGGCTTGCTTAGGTACGTCTGCTCCTTATCCCGTAAGTGATGTCGCGCATACAGTAGAGTCCCCCTTTCACTGGACACACGAGGCCTTGCATGATCCCCTTTTAGTGCCCCATAATATGGGATTTATCAACCTTCATGGTCACTCAAGTGAGGCATGTGAAGATGTTTTTTTGAGTAGTACGGTTTCAAATGTTGCCGACGGCTTGATCAGGGCCTTGCACACAGCGCTAATACACCCCGACTGGACAGTTGGGTTTGCTGGCGATGGAATAACAACCTGCTCCCTTACGGGCACCACCAATGTTCAAGGACGATTTACCAATGAAAGCCCGAACCCCTGCACAAAAGCCGCCACCAAAAGTAATGGCCGCTTCATCCATATCGAGCAAAGTTTACGTGTCCGGCAATCGGCACCATTGACCAACCGCATAGGAGAAGCCCTACAAAAACTGGTTGTACCCCTCGAAAAAGAAACGCTCCCCAAACCCAACACTGGCTTCAACCTTGCTCCAAACCCCGTACAAAACAAGGTCTTTCTCCATCTACAAACGAATCAGGTATCAGAAGGGCAAATACGGGTTTATGACCTCATGGGACACAATATCTACCAAGCGAATGTTTTAATGGGCGAAGGATCGCTGCTACCTGTACTGGATGTGCGACAATGGCCGAATGGTAGGTATATAGTGGAAGTTTCCGGGCAAAAATTCGTATTTCGAACGATGATGATGGTTGTACACTAAAGTAATGCCCGATGATCTCTAAAAGCAATGGCCAACCTACAATGCCTTAGTCAATAACTTCATAAATGGTAATCGGAATTGTTTTATTTTTAACGCTAATATCACCAATAATTTTGCAATTAAAAGAGTCTTTAACGGTTTCATAAATAGACTTACTGATCACAATTTGGCCCGCTTGTGCAGCCGTTTGTAAACGTTGAGCAGTATTGACCACGTCCCCAATTACGGTAAAATCCAATCTTTTAAGGGTAACTGAACCGATATTTCCTGAAATCATCTCCCCTGAATTGATGCCAATGGAGACTTTTGGGAAGTAAGTCGCTTGGTCGGGAAGAAACGCTTCTTGGTCTTCAATCGCATTCAGAACGGCTAAGGATGCCTCGATGGCTTTATCCAGATGATGGTCGCCTCTAAAAATGGCCATCACAGCATCGCCCAAAAACTTGTCTATCAGCCCGCCATGCGAGATGATTTCTTTGGTCATCAGATCAAAATAATGATTAATTAGATTAACAACAAAATTGGGAGATTCTTTTTCGGATATAGCTGTAAAGCCACAGATATCCATAAAAACAACAGTTGCTTCTATGGTCTCATTAGCCAAAAGGGTTGCTTCATATTCTGGCCGGGTCATAAATTGAAGCACGCTGTCGTCCACATACATTTTTAGGATGTTGTTCTCTTTAATGGCCTGAAGCGTTTCTTTGATTTGCTCAACGTGCTTCAGGGTTTTCGTCAGCGTCAACTCCAAATCTTCAAACTGGATTGGCTTGCAGATAAAGTCGAATGCACCTCTATTCATGGCACAGCGGATATTGTCCATATCGCCATAAGCAGAAACAATAACGGTTTTGAGTAAAGGGTTTTTATCGCTAAGTTTTAGAAGCAAGGTTAGCCCATCCATAATGGGCATATTGATGTCACTAAAAACGGCATCAATATCGGGGTTTGCTTCTAATTTTTCTAACGCATCTTTACCGTTTTGGGCAAAGACAAACTGATACAATTTCTCCCGAATCTGACGACGAAATTTTTGACGAATAAGCTGTTCAAAATCATTTTCGTCATCCACAACCATGATTTTGTAACTCATACCAGGGCTACCAGTTTTTGTTTAAGAGAATTAAAATCCAAAGGTTTGTTCAGGAAATCATTTGCTCCCAGACGCATCGCTTGCTCGTAGCTTTCCTTGTCGCCATAAGCGGTGATCATCATGACGATGGGGGGCGGCTCGCTATTTTTGGAGCGAATTTGGCGCAGGAGTTCTAACCCACTCATACCCGGCATATTAATGTCGGAAAGGATCAAGACAGCCTCTTGCGCATGTTGGGATAAGAATGTAAGGGCTTCTTCGCCAGAATATGCGAAAGACAAGGTAAATAATCCATTACGGATTTCACGTCGAAAACGCTGCAAGAAGAGTGTTTTGACATCAGCTTCATCATCTACAATTAGCAAGTTCATATTGTGAAGTTCTTAAACAAGTTGTATGAATACGTAGATACGGTTTGGGTGAATACAGTCGTTGCTGTACTGATCTCGGAAATGCCAGTTTGACAAATGCTTAATAAGAGAATTTAGATGCTTTTTTTCCCGGAAAGATTAAATTTTTTATTGTCAGTTTGTTTTTTATAAAGTTGGTATCTGAATAATAAATTCAGTGAATTCACCCTCTTTTGTATCTATTTCAAAAGTACCGCTATGTCCTTTGGTAATAATATCATAGCTAATAGACAAGCCTAGGCCCGTACCCATCCCTGTTGGTTTGGTGGTGAAGAATGGTTGAAAGACTTTGGCCCTTACACTTTCGGGCATTCCTATGCCATTGTCTCTTACCGTGATGACTGCCTGTTGATTAAGCAGGCGGGCCGACACCTCAACCATCGGTTGGTAATCCTTGTTAGGATTTTTTTGCCTTTTTTCGTTAACAGCATAAAAGGCGTTATTAAACAAGTTCAGAAATACACGCCCCATGTCTTGCGGCACAACCATAATTTGGGGGAGCTGCGTATCAAAGTCAGTTTTGAAGTTGGCATTAAACCCCTTGTCTTTTGCACGCAAACCATGATAGGAGAGCCGCAAGTACTCATCAGCCAATGCACTGAGATCGGTGGGAGTCTTTACATCTGAACGCTCACGCGAATGTTCAAGCATCCCTTTAACAATATTGCTGGCTCTTTTTCCGTGGTGGTGTATTTTTTCCTGATTTTCACTAAGGTCTGTTAAGAGTTCTTCTACATAAACCCTATCCATATCTGGTTTATGGATTTCTTCACTAATTTCTTTAGCCAAGTCCACACTAAGTTCCGAGAAGTTATTCACAAAGTTCAAAGGGTTTTGAATTTCGTGGGCGATACCTGCCGTAAGTTCGCCTAAACTTGCTAGCTTCTCGGAAAGCACAAGCTGGTCTTGGGTAGCCTTGAGTGTTTCGAGGGAATCGTTCAAGGCAGCAGTCCGTTCCGCCACTTGCTTTTCAAGTGTTTCGTTTTGGGTAGCCAAGATGTGTTGTTTTTCCTGCTCCTGTTCAATGGCTTTATTCTTAAGTTGCTCATTCTCCGCCAATTGTTGGCTGAGTGCTTTATTGACTTCATTGCCTTCAATGCCCATAAATAGGGATAAGCCTATGGGTATTGCAATGCCGCCAAAGGCAAACACAGCCTCGATAAAGTAGGGCGACATCCCGTTATTCATTTCTTTATAGCCAAGCGTTGAAAAGCCAAAGTCCCAAAACGCTAAGGCGGTTGAAGTACACCATAAACAGAGTAGCGCTACAAGAACCGCAATGCCCAACGTCGAAAAACCTTTAATTTTCTTTTTCAAACCAATGCGCGTAAGCCGGATAAAGAGTATAGAACTAAGAATGGAACTGATCAATACCAATAAAATATGCCACGGGATGTCACTATACGAAAGGCTCGTCACCAGCATATGTATAATGGAATAACCCAATAGGACATAAAAGTATATATCTATTCGTATTTTGGCAATACGGTAAAAAACCAAGAAGGTCGTAACCAGACCCACGATGTACATCCAAATTGAAAGATTAAGGGCATAATATCGCCATGCTATATCAGCTAGGTTTTGCCCCGTTAGTTTAAAAGCATAAGCAAGCACATTGGCCAATAAATAAATAGCCAAAATTAAATGCGTTTTATTTTGCCTTTGGAATAAATAGTAGGCAAGGTGAAGTATAAATAATATCAAAAAAAAGCCAACTTTAAAAACATCTGTACTGGTATAAAAGACTTTAAAGTATCTATGTTGCTCGATAGCAGCATTAAGATCAAAAAGCGTTGCACTAAACAGGCGGTTTTTGGTCAATGTATAGATTTCAGAATAACGGATTCCGGGTTGCAAGGCGTAGCGTACTGCTAAAGTATAGCGGCCGAGAGAATCGGCAGGAAAATGAATCGGGTACTCCAATGGGTCATACGCCCTCACCTTGGTGGAGTCTGTATCAAAATGACCAAATTGGTACAACAAACGCCCATTCAAATAAACTTCGGAAGCCCCAGCATGTGTAATGGTGATTCCAGTAGCTTTAGAACGCTTTGTTTTTATCTCAAAATCTAAGCGAAGCCACTTCGCACGACTATTAAAAACATGGGGCAACTCCCTCAATTCCTTGGTCGGGTCAATAGGAATCCACCCGGTTTCATCTAAGCCCGGCTTCGCCCAGTTGCGGTCATCCCCCTCTCGGTACTTCCATCCCTTATCCAAAGCAAGCCCCTCGGTAGGAAGGTCGCCTATGTAGATCATGTCACGCTCTTGAGCAATGGCAATATTTACGAAAGAAAATAAAAATAAAAGTAAATATTTCATGGTGCATATTTTCAAATTTATTTGCATTTATTCGAAATGTAAAATAAAAAATGATTGTTTGTTCATTTCTATTCTATATAACAACGAAGATTAAGATTTTTTATAAATTTTAAGGTCATTTTTCTTGTCATAGCCTAATAATAAATTCTGTAAACTCGCCCTCTTTAGTCTCTATCTCAAAACTACCTCCATGCCCTTTGGTGATGATGTCGTAGCTGATGGACAAGCCCAGCCCCGTGCCATGACCTGCGGGTTTGGTCGTGAAGAAAGGTTGAAAGACCTTGGCTCTTACAGCTTCGGGCATACCAATACCGTTGTCTCTAACCTTAATAATGACTTGCTGGTTAACTTTTTGGGTGGAAACGATAACCGTGGGCTGATAGGAGGTGTTTTCGGTATCTTTGGTTTTCTTATCGTTTACCGCATAAAAAGCATTATTATATAAATTAAGCAGGACGCGCCCGATTTCTTGTGGAGCCACCTCCACCAACGGCAGATTTTTGTCGAAGTCCGTTTGGAAATTGGCATTAAAGCTCTTGTCTTTGGCACGAAGACCATGATAGGATAACCGCAAATATTCATCAGCCAATTTGTTAATATCCGTCCATTCTCGTCCGCCTGTATTCGCCCGTGAGTGCGCCAACATTCCTTTAACGATATTACTGGCCCGTTTTCCGTGGTGCTGTATTTTTGATTGGTTGAGGGTCAGATCATTTAATAACTCTTCCACATATCCCCGATCCATGTCCGATTTTTGTATCTCCTCATTCAGGTCTTTGGCTAAGTCCACACTAAGTTCAGCAAAATTATTGACAAAGTTTAACGGGTTTTGTATTTCATGGGCGATGCCTGCGGTTAGTTCGCCTAAACTGGCTAATTTCTCAGATTGTACAAGCTGATTTTGGGTGTTTTGGAGCTTTTCTAACGAGTGATTCAGTTCAGCCGTTCGTTCCGTCACCAACTTCTCAAGGATTTCGTTTTGGGAAGCAAGCAGGTATTGTTTTTCATGCTCGTATTCAAGGGCTTTGTTTTTTAGTTCGTCGTTCTCATCCAATTGTTTTTTCAAGGCTTTATTCGTTTCACGACCTTGGATCCCCATAAAAAGGGAAAGACCGACTGGGATAGCAATAAAACCAGCATTAAACACCAAGGTGATGACATAAGGTGAAAAACCATATTTTAGATCTGTAAATCCAAAATAAGTGAGTTTATACCCTAAAAATTGAGTTGCAGATGAAATTAAAATCAATCCTAATAAGGATAATGATATCGCTATACCCAATACCAAGAAGCCTTTAATACGATTATAATATCCCACTTTTACAACCCTAATTAGAACAAAGAAACTATAAAATGATGCTATCAATAATAAAATCCTTTGCACAGGAGAGCCATAGACAGTGATTGAGATCATGATATAGACGATATGATAAATAATTATAATATAATAATATCTATCAAGACGCATATTTGCCATACGATAGATGATATAAGTCATACATAGTATAGAAATGCTTAATAATAAGTTTGATCCATTTAAAACCCAAAAACGATCCTCAACAAAATTTTGGTTTTGACCGATAACTTTTAAGACACGCGTAAGCCATGCAAGCAATAGATAAATGCATAAACCAAGTTGTAATTGATTATCTCTATGATAAAAATATAAAGCTGTATGAAGTACGAAAAGCAAAAAGACAACACCGACCGTAAAAATATCTACTCCTGAATAAAAAAGACTGTCCGATTTTTGTTTATAGAGCGTAGGTATTAAATCTACAATAGTGGCTTTAAAGAAGCTATTGTATGAGGCAGTAAATACATTTGTATATCGAATATTTGGTTGTAACACATAGCGAATAGCCAGCACATATCGTCCGGGTGTAGGTGCTGGAAAATGGATGGCCGCCTCATTTGGGTCATAAGCAACGACATTTTTTATATTGGTATCAAAATGCCCAATCCGATGAATGAGCCGTCCATTTAAATAGATTTCTGAAGCCCCTGCTTGGTTAATTGCAATCCCAAGTGGCAAGGGTAAATGATTTGTTATCTCAAAACTAAGCCGCAACCATTTTATCTCTTCGTTGAAGATTTGTGGTAAATGAGCAATTTCTTGCGTCGGGTCAATGTTTTTCCATCCCTTATCATCATACTCAGGCTTAGCCCATGCTAGGTCATCGCCAATGTTATATTTCCACCCTTTTTTAAGTAAAACACCTCTTTCTGTTACGCGATCAATACGGAGTATTTCATCTTTTTGAGCAATAACAAGAATGGGTAAAAGAAAAGAAATAAAGATTGGTACTAGTGTTTTTGAAAAGAAATAGCTCATTTCCAGAATTGTTGGCCTTCAGGGATATCCTTTAAATATTGATTCATTTTTATATAACCCTGTTCTAGTAATTCTTCCCATTTTGACCAGTCGAGGAGCCCAATTTTTTTGAAATCCATTTCAAGGTAGATTGAGACCATGGATTTGGTTCTCGCCTGTTTTTGTACGCTATTGAGCGTTAGCGAATTAATCAAGATGGAAGCCATCTGAGGTAATTTAAATCGCCGTCTCTTCGTTAGTTTATTCACTAAAAGTGTCCAAGCTGAAGGTACTGTTTCTATGTCAACAAGATGAGGTGATTGCAGAGAAAGAGAAATGGCAATTATATGTTTAACGGGTTTTTTATACATAGGCTCAATGGGTAAATTATCCATAACGCCACCGTCAACATGCAAATGCTGGTCAATAATTACAGGTGGGAATACACCAGGGATTGCTATACTTGCTTCTATTCGTTGCCTTATTAAACCCGTTTCATGGACTGTTAGGGTGGCTGTAGAATAGTTGGCCGAGACACAAAAACTGGGTATCCAAATATCTTCGAGGTGCATGTCCCCGAAGGTTTGATGCAATAATTTTCGCATTTTACGACCCGTCATGAGGGATAAAAATGGAAAATGATAATCGTTTGAGGTGGGTTTGCTTGCCGCTCCTGCTTTGGAAATAGCGATTGTTTTGGGTATGTCAAATTCATTAAAACTTAAGCCAATGCCAAATAATGCCCCAGCACTTGTCCCGCCTATAAAATCAATTTCAATTCCCGATTCAATTAAAGCCTTTGTCGCACCAATATGTGAAAACCCTTTTGCCCCACCGCCTCCAAGAACTAAGCCTATGGATTGATGTGTGAGCACACGACAAAGCCGACGGGTATCCCTGATATTTTTTGTACGAATATGTAAATGTAGATCAAATTTCCTCCCCGGAAACCAACGTCGTGTATTTGTAGGCGAAGTCGTATTTTCGGGATGTAAGAGTATTAAATAAACTTTTTTATTTAAGATGTTTGAAGTGTATAGTTTTAAATCTTCTTCAATTGGATAACTTTCAGAAGGTGCATTAAATTCCGTAACGACCAATACCAAATCACAATATGTTATGCACTGATTAGCCCATGATATGTTCTTTGAATCACAGACCAATAAATTAAGACCTTTATGGTTTTCTATGGTATTAAAAAGATCGTGTATATGGTCATTTGATCGAAGGTCATCATGGTAATAAATGTGAGTATCTACCGCCATCGTACCAAGGGTTTGCTTGATGCTGTCTGCCCAGTCACTTATGTTGTTGGTATCAGGTTGTAAGTTTACAATGGCAATATTCTTCGGTGGCGCACTTGTACCATGTTGTAACGCATTTTTTCGCAAGCGATTAATCACAAATTGGGTGATAGTGTGTGCCAATGAGGGATATTTTTCAACCAATTTCAGGTAGTCTTCCTCATTTAGTTGCATAACCACGGACTTTCTTAGTGCTACAACAGATGCACTACGCGGCTCTTTTGTAAACAGTCCGAGTTCACCTACTGGCTCACCTGCCGATACATCGCCCAGAATTTGGGTTGCTTGTTCACTTTCAAATAAAACACGAAAGCGCCCCGACAGAACGATGTAAAGCGCATGTTGGATTTGTCCTTGATTAAACAGAAACTCACCTGTTTCAAAATTTAAGATTTGTGTATTGGCAAAAATCTGAGCAATTTCTTCTTCGCCTAAATATCCAAAAACATTGGATAAATACTCGCCGTATTGGGTATTGAATGCAGGTTTCAATGGAAAATATTTTGAATTAGAAGAAATTTTTAATTTCACTACAGATTAGGCTTAGGATGACCAATAATATTAATTTTTAATTTTGGCCTCTCCGAAACATGCTGACACCTTCTAACTTGCCGAACTTCAGGTCAGTTTTTCTCCGATCAACTTCTGTTACCATCGCCGCACGAACGCCTGCATATGACTTTTGCTCAGGTGCAAGAATTGATTTTACCTAACTTATTCAGAACTTTTCAGTAGCGGTGGCCTATTCAATATAGGCAAAAGGTTTTATAAATTTCAAGGTTGGACCTTATTTTTTTACATTTAAGACCTTGATCTATATTTTGGCCAAAAATTAAGGAGAACTCAAAATAGTCAACTTTCCGGGCGGTCATTGAGCGCAGCCGAGCAAAGCGACACATGAAGTAAAGGCCGAGCGAACCGACACACAAAATAAATGCCCATTTTTACAATGTATTTGAGGAAGAAAGGTAAATTCTGGGCTTTATTCTAAAAAATGGCCAACATATTCACGTTCGCTTTATATTCTATCCTGTTTCTGTTCGCCTTTGTTGTGCGTTGGCAAAATGACTCACGGCACTTTTTGATTTTTCCGGTATTCGTGAATCGCTTCGCTTATTTCAAGCCCTTTTAGTTTGGGCTTTGCGGATCCGCTTTTTTACACTGACATTGGGATTTACGCAACGCGTTGGGCAATCCACTTTATTCATAGTATTTTACCAAATAATAAAATAATTTAGCCATTATCGAACCTATTATTACACAGTCTAACACATATAGGGATTGAATAAAATAAGGCCACAATATCTTCCCTACGTAGCCACAATAACGACTTTATCAAGAAAGACCTTACAATGATGTTTGCCTTCACAACACCTTTTGAAACCGCAGGTTATAATCATTAAAAGTTCGGTTATGCTGGGCATTGATTACGGAAAATCCTTCCGAGAGCGCAAGAATCGTCATTCCAGGGTGTTTATTGGGAAACGTATCAAAGACAAAAGCACGATAACCCCGTGCTTGGGCAATTTCCATCATATGATATAACATGGCACGTGCCAAGCCATTCCTGCGATAAGCTGGCAGAACCCCTCCTTTTGCACTATAAAAAACCTTTTCATTTCCCATATATCCGATTTTAAATCCAATAGGTAATCCTTCAAAATACGCCAACAAAATCGTTAGGTCTTCGCGATCCATACGAGCAATGATATGCCGATCACCAAAAATGGCTTCGTTGAGTCGCTCAATGACCGAGAGCGACTCCATGTCAGATAAATGAATCGAAAAGGGTGGGGCAATCATTGGCGTAACCATGATTAAGGAAGTGATAAATGAGGATCACTCGTGGGTAGCTCGTTGTTGGAAACAGCCGACTCTACCAGTTGCCAAGGCTCTGCGAGGTGTTCAGGGATATCCTGAATAAAGCGTGAAGGCTTGGTAAAATATTCACCACCAAAACTCCTTTGATATCCGAGCACCGGATGTGAAACAAACAGATAATCCTTTGCACGGGTGAGGGCCACATACAACAAACGTCTTTCCTCGTCTATTGCCGATTGATTATTAAGTGCATAACCGGAAGGCAAAACGCCCTCCAGTGCTTGGGTAATAAAAACAGCCTGGTATTCCAGTCCCTTCGCTGAGTGAATAGTGGACAAAACCAACGGAGCTTCATCCTTTTGGGTGGCTTCCACCTCCACCGTGCTTCGTTCGATAGGATCAAGTGCCAGCGCACTGAGCAAGTCTCTTCGCGTTGCGAAATTGGCAGCAATCCCTATAAAATGCTCCAGATCCTGACGACGTTTTTCGGTATCATCAGGATGAACCCGTTCCAAAATTGAGCCATAATAATGAATGACATCAGACACCTGAGACGAAGCAAGGTGTTCCCCTTTTCGTAACTCCTGCAATAGCAAAGCGAGTGGCCTTAGTTGTTGGGCATATTTTTCAAATGATTGTAGGCTGTCAAAATCATAGGGCCTATCCGTGTTTAAAACCCATGCAATAAGTTCTTGTGCGGTTTTCGGCCCAATTCCTTTAAGCAACAACAACACCCTTTGCCATGCCACCACATCTAATGGATTCTCGGCGATTTTAAGATGGGCCAAAACATCCTTGATGTGGGCGGCATCGTTCAATTTTAACCCACCAAACTTCACAAAAGGGATGTTGCGTTGTGCCAGTTCCAGTTCGAGGTCGTAGGAGTCGCGTCCGTTGCGAAAGAGGACTGCCATCTCGTGTAAAGGAACGCCTTCTTCGCGCAATTGCAAGACCATTTGGCATACAAATCGGCTCTGGAAGCGGTCGTCTGGGGCTTGAACAATTGCCGGAAGTTCACCACCTTCTCTTCGAGAGAATAGTTCCTTTTCGTAGCGTTCATGGGCTTGGGACAAGATGTAATTGGCCAAGTGCAAAATGGGCGGGGTAGATCGGTAGTTTTCTTCTAGTTTATACAGGGTTGTTCCAGAAAAACGTGTGGGAAACCCCATGATATTTTGAAAATTGGCCCCTCGGAAGGCATAAATACTTTGGGCGTCATCGCCTACAGCCATTACATTCCTATGAACCGACGCAAAAGCCGCCACCAGATCGCCTTGGAGTTTGTTGGTGTCTTGAAATTCGTCCACCAAGACGTGCCGAATTCGGGCACACACTTCGTATCGAATGGTGGGATGTGCTTCGAAGAGTTGTAACGTGCGTACCAACAAATCGTCGTAGTCCATTAGCCCATGCTGCTGTTTATACTGGTCATAGGCTTTGTATAATGCCAAAATTTCGGCCTCGTGTCTGACGTGTTGTGGGAATTCTTGGGCGAGGAGTTGGGGGAGTTCTTTTTGACGGTTTACGCTTGCAGAAAAGAGATGGTATAGGGTGTCCTTTTTGGGGAAACGGGTTTTTGATCGATGGAGTCCTCGCTGGGTACGAAGCAAGTCCACGACATCGGCGGCATCAGCAGCATCTAAAACGCTAAACCGAGCTGGAAAACCTATTTGTGGAGCAAATCGTTGTAATATACTCAGACAAAAACCATGAAAAGTACCCCCTTTGATGCCTTCGCATCGTCCATCCAATAAAGTTGTGGCACGGTTTAGCATTTCTCGCGCCGCACGCCGGGTAAAGGTAAGTAATACAATTTCTTCGGGAGGAATGCCGCTTTCCACCAATCGGGCCAAGCGGTATATCAAGGTGCGCGTTTTTCCTGTCCCAGCTCCTGCAATCACTAAAGCGGGGCCATTTAGCGCCTCGACCACCGCCAATTGTTGTGGATTGAGGTGTTCGGCATATGGAATTTGATAATGCACCGATGGGATAGGTGCAGATTCCGGTTTTAGGACAAAAGAGCGTGTCATGCGTTTGGACGGAGTTTCCTATAATATACGCCAGCCAGTCGCCCATCAAAACGCCCTAAATTGCTTTAAACGTCAAGTTCCTCCGCTTCTTCGGCGTTTTCCATGATAAACCGATATCGCGCAGAGGCATCCTTGCCCATTAAGTCGGTAATCATCTGTTCGGTTCTGAGGCGTTCGGTATCCGGTATGGCGACCCGTAGTAAACGGCGCTTATCCGGATCGAGGGTGGTTTCTTTCAAGGTTTGCGGCATCATCTCGCCCAAGCCTTTGAAGCGTTGGATTTCGGCTATGGCGCGGGGTTTGGATTTTTTTTGTTCACGGATAATGCGTTCTCGGTCGGTATCATCCAAAGCCCAGAAGGTTTCTTTGCCTACATCCACCCGATAAAGAGGCGGCTGGGCAATATAAACATAGCCACCGTCAATCAACGGACGCATATGACGATAAAAAAAGGTGAGCAAGAGCGTTGCAATGTGGTGGCCATCGGAGTCGGCATCCATAAGCAAGATTATTTTATGGTATCGAAGATTGCCTAAGTCCATTTTATCGCCAATGCCACAGCCCAATGCCAAAAGGATGTTGCTTAACTCCTTGTTATCGGTTAGTTTTTTGGCATTTGCCTGCTCTGTATTCAACACTTTTCCGCGTAGTGGTAAGATCGCCTGGAACTTTCGGTCGCGCCCTTGCTTGGCCGAGCCACCCGCCGAGTCTCCTTCCACGATAAACAACTCACATTCGTCTGGCTTCTTGGAGGAACAATCCGCCAATTTACCCGGCAAGGCCAATCGAGAACTACCCACCGATTTGGCACGCACGGCTTGAACGGCTGTCCGGCTGGCCAATCGGGCCTTGGCGGCCTGAACCACCCGTGCCGCGATCGCATCCCCAAACGAGGGGTGGGCATTGAGCCATTGTTCCAAATCCAATCGAAACGCATTATTTACCAAAGATCGGGCTTCTGGATTATTGAGTTTGTCTTTGGTTTGTCCCTGAAATTGTGGCTCGGTCATATAGACATTCAGAATGGCAAAAAGCCCCTCCCGAATATCATCCGCCGAGATTTCCAACTTTTTATCGGTCAGGTTGTGCGTTTCCATATATGCCCGAACAGCTTTTACCACCCCATCTTTTAAGCCCGCCTCGTGTGTACCGCCATCGGAGGTTGGAATACCATTTACATACGATTTTATAGACTCACGCGGCGATTCCGTCCATTGTAGTACCAATTCTGCACGTAAACCCGCCACCAAGTCCGGTTGCGACAACGCAAATTGCTCGGAGTGGACGGGGCGTGCTTTGTCCTTCCCAACCATGTGGGTCAGGTATTCCCGAATGCCACCTTCGTGATGAAACTCGTAGCGTTTTCCGTTTACTTCATCCTTAAAAACAATCTTTAAAGTTTTGTTTAGATAGGTTTTGGTCTCTAAATTCTCGGCAATGAGGGCCGCATCAAACAGAGTGGTCTCGAAGATGTCTTCATCGGGCCGAAATTGGATGGTTGTCCCAGAACCACGCGAATTGGGATTGAGTACCTTGAGTTTGGTAATTGGAACGCCTTTCGTAAAGATTTGCTGATACGTTTTCCCTTCTCGTTTGATGGTGGCAACGAGTTCTTCCGAGAGGGCATTCACCACCGAAGAACCTACGCCATGCAAACCGCCGGAAGTGATATAACTGGAACCATCAAATTTCCCTCCGGCGTGGAGCGTGGTGAGGATAAGCTCTAAAGTCGGGACTTTTTTGACGGGGTGGATGTCCACTGGAATGCCGCGCCCATTGTCACTCACCGAGCAAGTTTTCCCATCTTTATGAAGGGTCACTTCAATGAGCGTGGCATAGCCGTTCGTAGCCTCGTCCACCGCATTGTCCACAATTTCCCAAAGCAAATGATGAAGCCCTGCCTTACCCGTTCCTCCGATGTACATCCCCGGACGTTTACGCACCGGTTCAAGTCCTTCAAGGACTTGTATATTCTCGCCTGTATAATTACCCATGTATTTGTTTTTCTAACTTTATTTTACTATTTCATATTTTATCGGTGTATAGATGGAATGACTATTGGAAGATTATTGTCGTCTTCGTTTTCGTCTAAGTGCAAGTCTCGGATCAAGTCAGCATGTGGTTGCAAGGTGGCTTCTGGAATCTCGTATCCTTCTATAAACAACCTTCTAAATTGCTGCTCAAGGTCTTCACTTGAAAGGCTTTGCGGATATGAAGGCGCTCCTTCCAAAAACTGCTTGGTCATCACCGAAACCATATCGCTCACCAAAATTTTACTATAGGCCGCTTTTTTCTGCTGTTCCATTTTCCGAAAGCCATACACCCAAATTGCCACTAAAGCTAATGCGGCCATCCCCATAATCTGTAGAGAACGATTATCCGTAAACAATATCCCCAAAACAGTTCCAAGCAAAACCAAAAAGGCCATTCCACCTTGCTCCAACCGGACGGAGGTATGGATAAAGCGATCCGAGACAGGATGAAAATCCACATTTGCTTGAATAGACAACAACGCCATGTCGTTTTCAGACGGTATTTTGTCTAAGACATGTGTCAATGAATCCGATAAACGAACTTTCTCCGAAGGAATCTCGAATACAGTAGCAATTGCCCACTTTGCCCGTTCCTCAAAAACTCTTTGGAGAGTAGCCTCCGATGGAATACGGCCCATTTTGGAACCAATCAAGTGTAACAAGTCCCCATAGGTTCGGGTACGCTGTTGCTCTTCTGGCGTCATCAGAATACCGAATTCATCTTCGAGGTCGTACCAAAAAAAACGGCTAACTTTTTTCATAAAGCCTTTTTGTACAATAATTCACCTTTATTCACTCGTACCATTTAACCGTATTTCTACGGGTTCATAAAGGGCCTTTACCAAGGTTCCGCGTTCAATGATGCTCTTGCCTTTATTCGCTCTTTTGGACACCTCGAACTTGGTGGGACGTACAATTTCTTGCCGCCCCCGATTGGTCTCCACGGTCAGTCCTTGTCGTTGCGCGCCAGAGAGCGCAAAGCCCATTAAGCGGTCTTTTGGCTCCAACCGCATCGCAATTACGCCGCGTGCTGCCCCCTTCACCACCGAAATCTGATTAAGTGGAAAGATCAGACCACGCCCTTGTTGCGAAGCTATACACACATTTTCATCACCACGCGCCACATATACCGCCAAGGCTTCATCGCCGGGCGGGACTTTCATGAACGTGCGTCCTGCTTTTGTAGAAGGTTCTACAAAGGCTTCACTCGTCAGTCGGACAGCCATGGCCGCAGCAGTGAGTCCTACCAAAAAAGGCCCTGTGATTTCCTCTTCTACTTCGCCAAACAGCTCGGTAGAGGATTTTTTCTCGTGAAGGGCCTCTGGCATGACCCGTGGATCAAAGGACACCACGCCAATCACCCGTTCTCTATCAGAAAAAGTGAAGTATTTTTGAATCGGATCGCCATATCCTGTGGTTTGATTCAGTTCGTCTATGCGGATGGTGTAGGCTTTGCCCAAACTCGTGAAAAAGCAAACCGAGTCGCGGGTGGAGCCGGGTAATGCCCAGCCCACTTGATCGCCCTCGCGGGTGCGGATGGATTCCAAATTCGCATATGAGCGTTGCCGTTTTACCCAACCGTCGCGGGTCACGATCACATACACATCTTCCTTTATGATATACGCTTCTTCGGTATAGGCCAATTTTGCGTCGGGGCCTGCTATTACCGATCGGCGCTCATCGGCAAATTTTTTTCGGATGGTGCGCAATTCGCCCCGCACCATTTTCCAGAGGGCTTGTTCATCACCCAAAATAGCCCGGATCTCGGCAGCACGGGCTTCTTTCTCGGCCAACTCCTGTAGGATGTCCTCAATTTCCAACTGGGCAAGCCGATATAGCTTGGTTTCCAACACGGCATCGGCCTGGATGTCATCAATGCCGAAGCGATTGATCAGTCCTTTGGCGGCATCTGCTTTATCGCGGGAGGAACGGATGATGCGTATGGCCTCGTCTAAGGCATCAAAAATAATGGCAAAGCCTTTCAGGATGTGGATACGCTTCTCCAACATTTCTAACTCGTGCCGGAGTCTTTTCACCACCACATCGTACCGAAAATCGAGGAAATACCGAAGGGCTTCTTTCAGGTTTACCTTTTTGGGGGTTGAAATTTCAGGGTTTTCTGTCGGAATCAAGCACGTCATATTGACATGGAAGCGCGTTTGGAGGGGGGTGTGTTTAAAGAGATACGCCATCGCGGCATCCGCATCGGCCCCTTTTTTGAGTTCCAGCACCACCCGAATTTCAGTCGTGGATTCATCCCAAACATCTACAACTTGAGGTAGTTTTCCGCCACGCACAATATCCGCAATTTTCTCCACAAGATCGGCCTTAGAGTGGCCAAACGGAACAGAGGTTAGGATAATCGCCTGCTTGTTCCCTTCCATTTTTTCGGTCGTGTATTCACCACGAAGTTCGATGGCCCCTTCGCCAGACTCATAGACCTTGATCAGTTCATCTCGCGTATTAAGAATCCGCCCAAAAGTCGGAAAATCCGGTCCCCAAAACACTTCCATAAGATCTTTAACCGTTAATTCCGGTTTTTTGGCCAATAAGATCGCAGCGTCTAAGGTTTCAGCAAGGTTGTGCGGCGGAATATTGGTGGCCATTCCAACCGCAATGCCGGTGGTTCCATTCACCAATAAATTGGGAACTTGCGCGGGCAACACAATCGGTTCAGACAGTGTTCCGTCGTAATTGGGGCGAAAAGGAACGGTTTGCTGCCGAATTTCTTCGATCAAGGCAACAGCCATCGGACGTAACTTGGCTTCGGTATAGCGCATCGCCGCCGGGCTATCGCCATCAATCGAACCAAAGTTCCCTTGTCCATCCACCAGCATATAGCGCATCGAGAAGTCTTGGGCCATCCGCACCATTGCATCATATACTGCCGTATCGCCATGTGGATGGAACTTACCAATAACCTCCCCCACCACCTGTGCGCTTTTCCGGTGGCGCCCTTCTGGCAACAACCGCAAATTGTTGTACATCGCATACAAAATCCGACGATGGACGGGCTTTAGGCCATCCCGAACATCGGGCAAGGCACGACTTGTAATGACAGAAAGGGCATAATTCAGGTACTTTTGTCGGGCAGTATCCTGCAATGAAATTACATCTACTATGGGCATTTTATATTCGTTCGGGTCTGTTCTACGATTTTTGGGCTTGCGCAGTATTCGCCATGCTTTGTTCAAAAGAATGTGTGTAATATATGTAAAAATTTTTCATTACGCAATGATGTGCAACGCGGACGCATAAAATAATGGGCCTATAATCCCGCAACAAACGAATCATGTGTTTACTACGGCTTTTCACGCGCCAATCACAACTTTACAAAGAGCTTCTTGCGATACATCCAGAGCAAGACCAACCAAAACCCTAACACATGTGCCAATGCAAACAACAATGAGCCATTGTAGTCACCTGCTAAAGGTCGGAAAATGGTCTCGAATAGGTATTCATAGCCACTAACACTTTTGCCGTACAAATCAAACTTCACTTTTAGAATGGTTACCACCCAAATACCGGAGATAAAAAACGCAAAAATGGCATTGGTTCCATACACCACGAAGGGAAAAGCCATTTTCTTCCACCCTTTTACCTCGGTAATCCAGAGCAAAAGCGCCAAAAACCAAATCCCCAGTCCCCCCGTCACAAGCACATACGAACTGGTCCAGATTTTTTTATTGATCGGAAAGCCCCAATGCCAGATCAACCCTACCCCCGCCAAGACCGCACCATATGCCCAAAAACGAGACAGTAAGACCCCCCACGATTCCCGTTTACCGATCATACGCCCCACTTCGTAGCCAATCAGCAACGTCACCAAAGCGGGAAATGTGCTTAAGAGGCCCTCCGGATCGAAAGGCAAACCCTCCCCTTTGTACATATGGTTCTCACCCAAGACCCACAGATCCACTTGCCGCTGAAAGTTGGTTTGTAGGCCAAAGACATCGTTTCCGGTTCCTCCCAAAGCCATAACCAGCCAGTAACCAATCAAGATCGCCCCCGAAAGCCCCCATATTTTTTTCTGATCCAGATACAACACAGCAAGCGACCCGAAGAAATAGCACAAGGCAATCCTCGGTAAAACGCCCAATATGCGAAAATGTGAATAATCCCAATTTTGCTTAATCAGTGGCCATGTGTGCATGATCACATACAATACATAAATACTGACGGTACGCCAGAAAATTTTTCGGATCAACTCCCAAGAAGGTTTTTGCCCATACCGACCAAACGAAAACCACATGGAAACCCCACCAATGAACAGAAAAAACGGAAATACCAAGTCCGTAGGAGTCAGGCCATGCCAAACAGCATGTTCTAAAGGTGGATAGACAAATTCCCAACTTCCGGGATTGTTGACCAAGATCATTCCGGCAATGGTAAGGCCACGCAAGGCATCCAATGCCACCAGACGTTCTTTAAATGCTACCGACATAGTTTTACGATTTATGATGTAACCTAAACAGAATCGTGTATTTCGCGGAAAGAGAAAAGTACAACATTTGACCCGTTATCGTGTGGTCCCCCATAAAAAAAGGGGCTTCATGTAAAGAGCCCCTCTCAAAAAGAAGTCATGCCCACCTACTTGCCGCCATTTTTGATGTATTCATCCCAGCTTTGCACAACGACATTCCCTTTCTTCATCGTCATTCGCATCACCCCACCCATTCGGTCAATCGTGCCTACAAATACTTCCCCACTGCCCCGTTTTACAATTTGTCCGGAAAGAATATCAAGCCCTTGAATTTTGATGCTCCCGTCTTCTACGGTTAGTTCCAACCGACCGTTGAGGTTTTTGGTGGGATCGGTAGTCCGAGCCGGGACCAAAAGGGCAGCACCTTTGTCTAAGATAAACTCGGCATTGTTATCGTTTGTACAAGAAGTTTGAAAATAGTTCAGATCACCTTCATCCACTTTGGCATATACACTGTGGGCAGCCGAACGGATGGTCACCCAACCACGCCAAGTTTTAACCGAAACAGGTGCGTCCACGTCGTAAATCCCGAACTTTCCTGCCATTTGATCAATATTAATACCATTGTAACGGGGCATTTTAATGGCAGCATTTACGTATTTACCAATAGGATTCACGGGATCCACCCGAAACAGACGGGTCAATGCAGAATCTTCGTCGCGAATAAGGAGGTCTGCAAGGCGGGCTTTTGCTTGGGCATCATCTTTACCCGTTGCCACTTTCTCGAAGGCAACCTCGGCGGCATCCAACTCCGCATACCCGCGAATGTCCACATTAGATTGGTCTGCGGCCAAGGTATTGGCCAAAACCAGCGCCTTGTCTCCCAAAGTCACAATCTTGGTTTCGGTACTTTTGGCCACTGCGGCATCCTCCACCGGGATTTCAGTGGGCGTGGTATCACATCCGGCCAAGGTCCATATCAAAATGAAACAAGCCGTTAGTGTGATTTTGCCGGAAAGAAAGAAGTTTTTCATGGCGTTATTAATTCAGGGTTACACTTTTTACAAATTTTCTAATCGCAAACAAGGAGCCAAGCCAGCCGAGTACCAGCCCGAAGCCCACTAAAGCCAGCACCATCACCAAAGGATGGCCTCCGGGCCAAGGTTGGTTTTGTAACTGAGGAACAAACCAGACCAAAAGGGCATTCATCCCGCCCATAAAAGCAGCGCCCACTATACCCCCCAGCAATCCTTGTACCAAACCTTCCACCAAAAAGGGCTTTCGGATAAAAGAATCCGTAGCACCTACCAATTTCATGGTTTTAATGAGCAGCCGACGCGCATAAATGGTTAGCCGTATTGTATTGGCTACCAAAAAAACGGCTGCCAGCAAGATTACCAAGCCCAACGAAACCCCAACCCACGTAAGGGTACTCAGGTTTTGCTGCACCGCCGTAAGCGCACGGCTATTATAGACCACATCATCCACATGCGGTTGACCGCGCAAGGTTTTAATCATTCGGCTCAGACTTTCCGGATTGGTTCGCTCTGGCTGTATCTGTACCTTGACCGAAGCCGGCAGAAAGTCTCCACCCTCGCTTAAAAAAGTTTCCGCCCCTTCTCCGAACTCACGTCGAAACACCCGAATGGCCTCTCTTTTTGAGACATAGGCTGCACTTTCTATGCCAGGTAAATTCACAATACGGTCTCGGACGGTTCTTCCGGTTGGCTCATCTACATGTTGAAGAAAGACATCTATTTGCCCAACCCGCTTGGTGAGCCATTCCGATAGCTGCCTTGCTTGGAATCCAATTAAAATCAACATGCCAATTAGGGCCAATGCAACGGTCATGGCACTGATAGAAGCAAAAAAAGCAAGTTTAGCGCGAGCAAAGCCCGAAAGCCCTTCCCGCACGACGTAGGCGAATGACATCGTTTATATTGGATTAAACTGATGATCAAAGGTTGAATGGCATTGTATAACACATGTTTCGCACAATGCCTGTACATCCTGGTGGTGGGCGTTATTCAATGGTCGCACCTACCGGATACGACCCCAAAACGTTAAGGTAGGCTGTCAACTCCGATAGATGGTCTAATGCTTTTTGCACCGCTTCATCGGATTCTTGGCCTTGGATATCCAAATAAAATACGTAAACCCAAGGACTTCCTACAAGCGGGCGGCTTTCAATTTTCAAAAGGTCTATGTCTCGGAGGGCAAAAACAGCAAGGCTTTTGAACAATGCCCCAGCCAAGTCTTCCTTGTGCGCAAATACCACTGAGGTCTTCATCGGTGCTGCCATATCCCAGTGCGGGATTGGTGCGGACTCTGGCTGAAGTACCAAGAAGCGGGTATAGTTCTGGTGGTCACTTTCGATGCGTGTTGCAAGGATTTCGAGTCCATAGTATTGGGCAGCCCGGACCGAAGCAATGGCCGCGCTACGGTGAGCATGTGGATATCCGTGTTCGGCCAATACTTTTGCAGCGCCTGCGGTATCATAGGCATCAATGCACTGCGCCTGAGGAAGCATGAACCGTAGGAAGTCCTGACACTGCCCCAATGCCTGCCAATGCGAATACACATACCGAATCTGGTCTGGTTTTACGCCTGGTAAGACCATTAAATTATGTACCACGCGCAGTTTAAGTTCGCCTACAATCCGGAAAGGGTGTTTTCGCAACAAGTCGTAATTGACATGCACACTACCGAACAATGAGTTCTCGATAGGCACTACCGCTTTATCCACTTCGCCGCTTTCTAATGCGTCATACACCTGCTCGAAAGAAGGCTTGGGGACAGCGATGAGGTTATCGCCCAATAGTTTTAGTGCGGCATATTCACTAAATGCTCCTGGCTCTCCCTGATAGGCTACCCGCATATGTCCGTTTCCTATATAAATACTATTACAAATAAAACTAACTTAATACTAGTTAATTTAACTACACTTATTCAATTAAAACACTTGTCTCTGTCTATATCAACCAAAGCCATATTGCAGACATGTCTCTGCATCTTGCCACAAGCCTACATTTTTTCGGGGGTAGAAAGGCCCAAAATACCGAGGCCATTCCGAACCACATACTGAGCAGCACAAGCAAGATTGTATCGGGCTTGAGCCACGTTTTCGGCCTCGCCAATGATCCGACAATCGTGGTAAAAAGCATGAAAGGCCTCTGCCACCTCCCGTAAATAATTGATCAAGCGCTGGGGTTGTAGGCTCTTAGCCGCTCCTATGATTTCGTCCGGAAATTGCAACAAAACCTTAATGAGCGTTACTTCTCGATCGTGTGTGAGTGCAGAAAGATCCCCTTCCACTTTAAGCGATAACCCTACTTCTGCGGCCTTTGTGACAATCTGATGGATCCTTGCATGGGCATATTGCAAATAAAACGCGGGGTTTTTTTCGGCTTCGGCCTTCGCCAAATCCAGATCAAAATTGATGTGGGTATTGGGTGAAACCGCCAAGAAGAAATAGCGCGTTACATCCTCGCCCACCTCATCCATCAGGTCGTCTAAGGTTACAAAATTCGCTTTTCGGGTGGACATTTTCACGGCCTCGCCCCCTTGCATCAGAGTCACAAACTGATAAATCACCACCTGTATTTTCTGTGCATCGTAGCCCAAGACCCTGAGTGCGTTCAGCACATCGGGGTAGGTGTCTATGTGATCGGCGCCAAACAGGTCTATACACACATCGTAGCCCCGATTCAGCTTTTCTACATGATACGCAATATCTGGCAAGCGATAGGTTGGCTCGCCAGAGGACTTCACGAGAACGGTCTCTTTGTCTTTTCCAAACGTACTTGTTTTGAACCAAACCGCCCCATCGGCATCGAACACCAAGCCCGTTTCACGCAAGGCAGCCAAAGTGGCCTCCACTTTTCCATCGGTATAAAGGGTATGTTCATTAAAGAACGTGTCCATCTTGACGCCCATACGGCGCATGGTCTGGTCTATGTCTTTAAAAATTAGGGCTACGGCTTTTTCCTTAAACGGTGCAAGTTCAGCTTCCGCAACCTCCTCGGCGTGCCAGTCCCGATTTTCAATCAGGAGATCCCCTTTTTCGGTTAGAAGTGCGGACGCAATATCTGTGATATAAGCACCTTGATAGCCACCCTCTGGAAAAACTTCGGGAACCCAAATTGCTGCTTCACCCTCTCCGATTTTTTTCATCGGACAATCCGGCCAGATTAGTTCCAAATATCGTGCCCGAACGGATTGTGCCAAGACGCGCATTTGGCGTCCGGCATCATTAAAATAATATTCTCGCGTTACGTCATACCCCACCCAATCGAGCACATTGGCCATCGTATCACCCAAGACTGCATTCCGACCATGCCCCACCGTAAGCGGCCCCGTAGGATTTGCACTTACATACTCTACCATTGCTTTTTTTCCGGCTCCTTGTGTGGAACGGCCATAAGCAGCCCCTTGCATCAATATCTCGACAACACCTTTCCAAAGATAGCGCTTTGAAAATCGAAAATTGATGAACCCCGGCCCGGCAACCTCTACAGCCGCAATGCGGTCCGGATCAAATTCAATCGCCGACAAAACCCGCTCCGCAAAAGTACGTGGGTTACTTCCTACCTTTTTGGCCAGTTGCATGGCAAAATTGGAGGCCAAATCGCCCTGATCAGCCCGAGCAGGGATCTGAAACTGCACCTCAAAATAGGATGGAACCCCTTCTATGGTGGCGAGTACCGCTTGAATTTGGTTGGCTAAATATGCTTTCATGTTCACTTAAAGATCAAATCCGCTTAAAAAGGGATGAAAGAATGGTCTGGGTTGTTGAATGTAGTAAATTAGCAATGGCCGTACACGTGGCTACCGATTATCTTGTGAAAACTGAAACCAAACCCAAAGAATCATGTGGGATGCCGCATACCAAGAGGAAGCATACATTTTTGGAACTGCGCCAAACGATTTTTTAGCCGCAGCGTATGACTACTTTCCAAAAGGCGACTTGCTCTCGCTTGGAGAGGGAGAGGGCCGGAATGCCGTTTTTCTGGCGACCCACGGCCACCGCGTAATGGCCATTGATGCCGCCGCCTCCGGATTCTTAAAAGGGCAGAGACTCGCCGAGGAAAATCAGGTTTCGGTGAATTGGCAACACGCCGACCTCAGGGACTACTTTCTGGGAAAGGAACGTTGGGATGGCATCCTCTCCATTTTTTGCCACTTACCTCCGGAACTTAGGAAAAAAGTTCACGCAGGCGTCGTCCAGGCCCTACGTCCCAATGGCGTCTTTTTATTGGAAGCTTATGCCCCAGAGCAACTTCGGTACGGAACAGGTGGCCCAAAATCCATCGAGATGTTGCCCACCCTTTCCGAGCTATTACACGACTTCTCTGGTCTGAACGTCCTACACGCCCAAACCCTTGAACGCGACGTAACTGAAGGGATTCGACATACCGGACTTGCCATGGTGAACCAACTCGTGCTGAGAAAAAACGCCTAACTCTTTTACAACCATTCGTATTCAAATCGGTAGTGGTGTACTTTTTCGATGATTTCGAGGAAGAAATCACCACGAATACCCGTCCAATCCCCTGTGCCGGAGTCGGGGACAACTGAAATGAACAGGCTTTGCGCGCCTCGCTCCATAATGCCCCGATGGTGAAAAACCAAGGTGCCCTTTTTTCCGTGAAGCGTGCCTTCTACCTTCTCGATAGCCGTATAAACCGCAGAGCCTTTAACAGCGGAAATCGCGGTTAGCATTTTCCCAATTCCTGTCGCTTCCAAATCTCCATAAAACGTTTTTTCGAGGCGCAATAAGCCCAAGGTCCTGCCGTCTTCTTCTTTCTCTTGCTCAATGGGGGTCATGTTGACCTCAAAGGTTCCAATGGCGGTTTGTTTCATCATACAGAGGGTTAGATGGATTTATATTTTCGTTTAAGACCGCCCCCCCTTTACCTGATTGGCAAGTGGGGTATAGACAAGGTTGCAGAACGGTATCACTACAACGTTTCTCAGCACATTTCGTATCATCCACCACACCAAACACCAAAAGTCGAGAGCATTTATTGGGCCAGCGTCGTAACTGGAATAAGCACTTCCGCAGTGGGTACGAGACGTCGGTTTGCGGGCTGCAAGTACGAGGACACGGGGGCTTTGATAAAGGTTAGCCCATCTACGATGGCGGTTTCGGCGGGTAAAAAGGGTTCTGTTGCAGCCATTACCTGAAGATACTCTGCCCCAAACGGTGCGCGTGCAATCAGGTCTTTAGGCACTTCATAGGGTACATTCACTTGGTTCATTCGGACGTAGTGGTTGTCCAACAACAGGAGTTTTTGTCCGTCCGCCAAGTGATACACCAAGCGCAGAAAGGCGGGTCGGTTCACATTCGCCACAACGCGAATGGCTTCACCCGCCCGCAACGCAATTGCTTGTTTGCCCTTTGTCGTCCATGCGTCTAAGAAAATCCCCTGATGGGTGTTCTTATCATCAGGTTCGATCAGATTCGTTTGTGGGCTTTCTACCGAAAATCCAGCTTGCAAAATTACGGAAAGCGGCATAAGTACTTCGGCAGCGGCCACCCATTTCCGATCGGGTTGTTGCAAATAGGCCATTAACCGCACTTCTTTACCTTCAATGACCAAGTTTCCGGACAAGAAAAAGCGTGCAGAGACTTCCAGCGTGTCGTTCATCTCCTCCGATTCTATGGGGCGCCATTGCACCAAAGAAACCGCTTTGTGTCGTAAAACATCAGCAAAATGGGCGGCGAAGGAAGAAATTTGTTGCGTTTTTCCGGTTCGGAGCGGCAAAAACTGCACACGTAATACAGAGGGCTGGTTCAATCTATTGGTTTGTTCTTTGAGAAGGCTCAGTAGTTGCGCTGCAGCGGCATCAATCCCTGCTACCCGGAGACCTTTGGGGGCTAATTCGGGCCATAATCGGCGAAACTGATCGCTTGGCAGAGGGTCTAATCGGGTTTGTTTGCCAGCAGGTGCCGCTAAGGCCGTAATGAGTGCCGCTTCCTGATACCGTCGCAACAAGGTTTGCCCAACAAAATACGCAGAGAGTGCCTGCTCCGTTTTACCACTTCGCAAAAAAGTACGCGAACGGTTATACTGGGTGCGGAGTTCCGCTTTGAGCGACTCGGTTTTAAGTCGGTAGCGGCTGTGCAGGTCTGTTTTCGAGAGGCAGCCCAGTACATACCATGTATTTTGGGTGGCATCGAACCACGTTTTTTCTGACATGCCGGGTAACTCAATTTCGGTGGTACGTTCTGTAACCGATTGAAAAGAGGTATAAAAACCAGCATCGCGTTCCACTACTTGCTCAATTTCGCGATTGGTCACCTGTGTCCGAACAGACTGGGCCAAATGGGCTTGGGCTTGTGTCCGGGCTTGTTGTAACGCACGGTCGTGGGGCATCCGGATAGACACTTGCCCCACGCCAAACCCCCGGTATTGCTCGGTGGGATGACAGGCCCCTTCGCCATAAGCCTGAACCCAGTCTGGCTTTTCTTGCGCAAACCCTATCCATGGCAAACCGAGTAAGCAACTTATAATGAATATTTTGTACATGACGTTCTGTTTCTAAAGCAGGGAAGACGGCTACACATTCTTTAGCCTGTTCCAAAAATGCATCATTAACTTCTGGCCGAAACCGCCAAAAGTATTTTTCTCTTGTGATGATTGATTAAAATATACCACATCCGGGTACTAAAAACGAATGGATTGGGTTTCAGGATAGACCTGACATTCGGGTTATAAACCAATGGGATTCAAAAGAGTTCATCAAAGACGTGTTATCCCCTATGAATTCTGCTTATTTTGCAGAACTATCCGGCATGAAATATCCTATGGGCATCTTCTAACCGTTGTTATTTGTATCCTTTCTTTAACCATAGCCTCCACCGACCACAGCCGCTTATGCGCTTTCGGAAATTGATTTATTATGTATTCCTATTGTGGGGGATTGGCCTTTCGGGACAATCCCTAGGCCAGACGTTTCCTGCACCCCAGTTAATTTTCCCGTCACCAAACGCACAAAACCAGTCCACTTTGCCCGTCTTGGATTGGTCGGATGTACCTGATGCGGTGCGTTATGAGGTTCAGATTAGCACCCGTGAAGACTTTTTCGCGGAAGTGATTCCCTTCACCACCCAAGACACCATCTCGTGGCTTGGCCCGATTCACTTGGCCCCTAAAGACCTCTTCCTAAAAATCAACACCCCTTACTATTGGCGGGTGCGGAGCATAGCTACCAACAACGTCCCCAGTATTTGGTCTGAAGTTCGCACGTTTACGACCACCTTTGCCCAATTGATTGCCCTTCAACAAATGAAACCACTGAACAATGCCGCCCATATTCGTCCCACAGATGATGCATTGGTGTGGAACAAGGCCGTTGGAGCAACCCATTATCTCATCCAATATGGCGAAACCAATGTTGCCACGCTCAGATGGGTTTTTGATGCAGGGGATCGCGATCAAATACGCCTCGGAGATTTGCCCAATATTAAAGGCAACCGAACCTATAAGTGGCGCATCATGGCTTTTAGTGATCAATTTGCCGGCCCGTGGTCGGAAGTATGGACCTTCACAACAGGTCCTGATAAACCAGATACACCGCTGATGCTTTCTCCGGAGAACGATGAACAGGATGTCATCCTTACACCCACTTTCCGCTGGTTTGTCTCGACGGGTGCAGAACAATACCATCTTCAGGTTTCGAAGTACCCTTCCTTCCCCGATACCAGTATAGCCATCCGCATTAACACAACAGGCACTGTTTATACCCATCTTTCCGGTTTAGAAAAAAACACCCTCTACCATTGGCGGATTTGGGCGAGTAACCAGAGCGGAGACAGCCATACCTCCCAGACCCGCACATTTACCACCGGAAGCGTATTGCCACCACCTACACAACAAGCCCAATTACTGCTCCCCGCCGCAAACGCGACAGATCAACCAGCAAACGTGGTCTTTTCGTGGATGCCTGTACCCTATGCCGAGGGCTATGTTCTTGAGATTGAAGGACCTTCTTTAGGACAAGGCATTAAAGATACGTTCACAGAGGTTTCTGGCTCGCCACGCGGACAGACGCTGCCTTTAGACCAAACCTTTACTTGGCGCATTAAGGCATTTAACCGGGCTGGCTTCACCTATTCAGAAAGTCGAACGTTTAGCACAGGCTCGGCACCCACGCTTCCAGAACTTCTTACCCCTGAACCCAACGCACTCACGGGCCTTAACGTGGTATTGGCATGGCAAACCCAGGGAAGTGGGGTCAGTTTTGAATTCCAGTTGGGTGTAGATACTGATTTTGCCAACCCGCTTCTGCCCATTACACCCTTAACCAATACCTCCTTCCCCCTTTCGTCATTGCCATATAGCACCACTTTTTTCTGGCGGGTTCGGGCCCTCAATGCCTTTGGCCAAAGCCCTTGGGTGATCCGGAGTTTTACCACCATACCCGAACGTCCCCCAAAACCGGAATTGCTGGCGCCCGTATCTGGGCATACGCAGGAATCCTCGACCCCAACCCTTCGCTGGAAAGCCGCGCTCCGCGCCACACAATACAAGGTCGTCTTTGCCCTTTCCCCCGACTTTTCGGATGCGGTTCAGTTGCCAGCAACTACACTGCTTATGCTGACCCTTACGGGACTTGAGGCAGGACGAACCTATTTTTGGCGGGTAAAAGCTGAAAATACTGGGGGTGAAAGCGAATGGTCGGATACGTGGATCTTCTCTACCAGACTTGCTGGACCTACTCTACTCACCCCTACACCCTTAGAAGTGATTCGCGGATCAGAAGCCGACCTAAGTTGGAATGTCATACCCAATGCGACTACCTATATGTATCAGGTCTCCGAGGACGTCGCTTTTTCCACCTTTTCAGCAGAGGGAACAACGTCACTCCCTAAAATCAAGATTACAGACCTGAAACCACATACCGTTTATTATGGACGCATTAAGGCAAAAAATGAACAAACAGACAGCCCTTGGAGCCCCATTGTGCGGTTTTTTGCTTATCCAAAAAACATCACCCTTTCGGTAAGCAAAGATTTTCCTGAAATACGGCGGGCAAAAGGATATCGCTTGATAGGCTTACCCGGAGTAGGGGCCGTTTCTGCTCAAAGTGGATTTGGGGTGCTAAAACCGACCCGTGATTGGAAGTTATTTCGGGATCTAGGAAGTAATTTTGCCTATCAACCCCTAAAACCAACCGATCTTTTAGAGACAGGAAAAGGATATTGGGCCATTGGGCGGGAAAATTGGCAACTCGCGGAAGGCCAGACGGCAAGTGTATTGTTATCCCCAGACCGCACTTATCTTTTATCCCTTACGCCAGGATGGAACCTGATTACCAACCCATTCGACATTCCAGTTGCATGGGGAAGCGTCAAAATGGCCAATAATATTACCAAAGAACTGTTGCGGTTTGAAAATGGCAGCTTTTTACCTGAGGATACGCTACACCCATACGAAGGGTATTATTTCCTGAATGACCGTAACCTGAATTCGCTCCGTATCCCCTATCCCCCTGCCACAGAAACCGTCGTTGCACCCTCATCAAATCAAACCGTCTTTACTTTCTCGTCCGAAACCGGAGCGCGTGCAATCGTGCGTTTAGAAACCCATGAAAGTGCAACATCTGGCACCGATGCATGGGACCAACCCCTCCCCGAAAGCCCATTTACCGAACTTGAGGTGGCTGTTGTCCATCCTCATCAACCCAAACTATGGGCGGAAGCACGGCCAGCATCCGACATCGGGCCATATCCGATAGAACTTCGCACGGAAACCGGAACAATCATTACCCTTCAGATGCAATCACGTAATCCAATGGCCATCTTGCGAGATCCAGAAACCGATGAACGCTGGCACCTGAACACCGAAAGTCCAATACGGTTCAGAATGCCCGACAAGATACGCCGCTTCGAGCTTTGGCATGGAGAAAGGGCCGTCTTGTCCAATTCAATTCCCACCGGGCAGCCCAATCAGTACAGGATTTTCCCCAATTTCCCCAACCCGTTTGGGCCAGAGACCCGAATCCGGTTCACGCTCCCCATCTCCTCCCAAACCCAATTGGCCATCACCAATGTATTGGGCCAGACCATACAGATTTTGGCCGACGGCACTTTTCCTGCTGGCTGGCACGAGGTCGTATGGGATGGCCGAGACCGTGTAGGAAAAAAGGTTTCCGGTGGATTGTATTTTGCGACCATTAAAGCTGGGGCATTTCGCCAAACCATCCAACTGACCAAATTCTGAGCCGAAATGTTATCGCCCGAAAAACGTGCCATCCTCTCCGAAGCCATGCACCACTTCATCGCTTCACTACGGCCATACCTCGTCGAAAAATTATCCTCCATCCCCAACTCCACTTGGCTCCGCCAGTACCGCTCCGCCCTTCCGGAGCCACAACGCTCACTTTTTGACGCAGAAGTCGAAAAGTCGGAAACCCCAGAAGAATTGATAGACTTCGGGCACTTAAAAAGCATTAGCCAACAACACCGTCCTCTATTACGAGAAGATGCGGGTCCTAAAGCGGCCAATTTTCCGGTTTGGTTCGAGGAGATTAATGACGTCCGCACTCTTTGGGCACATCACCGCCCCATTACGCCCGACGACGCGGATCATGCCTTCCGGTGTATGATCCGAATTGCGCACCTACTACACCTCTCTTGCTACGATACCTTAATACAACTAAGACGCGATTTGGCGGTTTCTGCACCAATTCCGGTGGAAACGTCCAACCGCCCCAATGTTGAAACCATTTTGGATACACTCCTAACAGCCTTAGAACAACATGCGGAAAAAATATCGCCCCAAGTCATTGTTGTTCCAGATCATTTTGTCATTGAACTCCATCCAGAAGCCTTTCGCGCACTGACACCCCTCTTTACGCGTATCCGTAACGAAGCCTGTATTCGGTTAGACGAAGCCGTTACGCGATTAACCAAACCTACTCGAATTACCGCTCGGATTCTGGAGTTCATTTGGCGGTCCGAAACCCCTATTGTAGAGAAAAGCACCACTTGGCAAATTGAGTTTGAGGACGCCGAAGATGCGGTCTCGCAAGATTATCTATCCATCGAAGCACGTTTTAGCACCCTCAAGCCTACCCAGCGCGGTACCACGACCCACCTTACCCGTCGTTTTACGGTACGGTTACCGGATGGCGTAACTTCCGCCAAGGTTTTCAGCCGTCCCGATGCGCTTCCAACAACGATTCGAAAAAAATCATCCGACTTGCCGCTCGCCCGTCTCTTCCATAATGGGACCGCCTATGACATGCGAAAGACGGAAATCACAATCGGGCGACTTGACGAAGAAGCGCCTGCGGCATCTAATGTGGACATTCGTTTAAAAACGGGATCTTCGGTCTCACGATCCCATTGTCAAATCCGTTATCAGGATGGATATTTTTACATCCGAAACATGGGGAAGTATGGTACAACCCTCCAAGGCCGCCCATTGCCCAATGCCAGCCCCGACGATGAAAATTGGGATTTGCTCCCCCGAAATGCACGAATAGCGCTTGGCGGTGAAGCGGTTGTGGTCTTTGAAGCCCTCTTATAAGCCCACTTATTCGATAAACACCCCGCTTTCAGGCTTGTTTTTATTTGCCAAAACCCGTAATATGGATTCTCCATTCATCACAATCCTAAAACCCATGAAAAAAACAATCCTCCCTTTTGTGCTTTTGTTGCTCCCTATGGTGACACTGGCCCAACCCATTACTTCTACCTATACGCTCACCTCTGGCAAAACCTGTAAAGCAATACCACAAGAAGATGAACAAAGCGCGGTCTGGGTGTGTCCAGGTGCAGGTGGCATTAAAGTCGAATTTGCAGAAGGTGATATTCGGCAAAACGCTACCCTGATTTTCCCCAATAAACAGCAAGCGGATCTCAGCCTTTGGAGCATCAGAAGTGGCTTTTCTTCCATCGGTGACAAGATGGAATGGCGCATGAAAAAAGTAAATGGCAAAAGCACCCCGATAGCCTTTATTATCCGCTACAAGGTGAGCGACGACCCAGAAGATTCTTCTAAAATAACGTCTTATCTAATGGTCGGTAAAATTGCCGGAAGTAATTCCTGTGTTACCGACATCGTAAAACCACAGGCCAACCAAAACGTTAAGGCCAGAACATTTGCCGATAATGCCGCCAACCAGCCGTGCCTGACCGAACAAGAGCAATAAGCAATATTATGAAAGGCGGACTTTGGTTCGCCTTTTTTCTTGCGACACGACCATAGATGAAACTCTTTGACCTACTCATTGACTTCCACAAAGGGGCTTATCGCCAAGGCCCTGGAAGCCCAGAAGAAACCCGAAAGGCGATTTATCTCCTGGGCATAGACAACCAAACAGACCTGTCTATTGCCGATATTGGTTGTGGTACAGGCGCACAAACCATGATCTTGGCCACACAGTTGCAAGGCCAGATTACAGCGGTAGATCTTTCTCCGATATTCTTAGACGAACTCAACCAAAGAGCACACAAAAACGGGGTGGCACACAAAATTCAAACCCTCGTTTGTGCCATGGATGATTTGCCGTTTCAAGAAGAGCAATTTGACCTCATTTGGTCGGAAGGCGCTGCATACAACATGGGATTCCAACAGGCCATTCGCTATTGGAAGCATTTCCTAAAAAAAGGTGGATTTATGGCCCTCTCCGAAATCTCGTGGCTCACCCATAACCGACCTGAAGCATTAACCCAATATTGGACCAATGCTTATCCGCAAATAGATACCGTGTCTAACAAAATCAGGGTTTTAGAAGAAAATGGATACACGCCCATAGGCCATTTTATTTTACCGGAACACTGTTGGATAGAACACTATTATCAACCTATGATCTCACGGTTCAATATGTTTTTAGAGCAATACGACCATGCACCATTTGTAGTGGATTTTATCCAATCAGAAAAAGAAGAAATAATCCAATACGAACGGTATAAAGAATATTTTGGATATGGGTTTTATTTGGTGAAAAAATGAATTTATTCCACTTATTTTATTTTCTTTAACCTCAAACAAAACAAATATGAAAAACAGAAATTTATTCAACTTCCTTATTGTCATTTGTATTATTACACCGGGTATATATTATTTTATTTCAGGCGATCAGCTTGGAAACACCACCCTGAGAAACCTCTTGGTCGTAGTACAGATTGTCGCAGGCTTATTGCTCTTGTTTTTATATGGGAGAAAACCCGATAAAACCTAATGCTCCTGAATTGAACCATTTGCACTCGCTTCCATAACGGTTTTGTAGCGAAGAACTTTTCATCCTTTGCGCTTGTTGTTGTGCAGATATCGCCTTCTACCCCTTCCAGCGCATACCAAGGCTCCCATCTTTCAGATAGAAACTCCTCCGGTTACACCATTGACACATCCGGTTGCTCTATTGGGGCTTGGCAAAGCGATCCTTAAGCGGGTAATTTGCCGACATGATACGGTTTCCTGTCACAAAGCCATTACCATCATGAATACTCCTCGTTTATCCAGTTTTCTATTTGTGGTTTGTCTTACGGGTCTAAGCATCTTGGGCTGTAAAGGTCAGTCGGCAAATTCCATGATCAATAATCTTCCGGATGGCCCATCCTCCGGAGAACCACCCACCGATATTTCATGGACAGACAAAAGCCCAGGATGGAAGCTAAGTGGTCCCAAATTGCTGATTACGGGTATCGTTTATCAATCCGATGGGCGAACACCCGCACCTCATGTAGTGATTTATTATTATCATACCAATACCGAAGGCCGATACACTCACCTGTCCGAAGAGCCGCGAAGTATGCCCCCCAATGCACAAGGACAGACCCACGGCCATATTCGGGGCTGGGTAAAGACAGGTGCAAATGGTATCTACGAAATTTACACCGTGCGTCCGGGCAAATATCCCCACTTTGAAGACCCTGCCCATATCCACCTCACCGTACAAGAACCGAACCGTAATGAGTATTATATAGACGATGTGGTCTTTGATGACGATCCGTTACTTACCACCTCGAAGCGGCTAAAAATGGAAAACAGGGGCGGAACAGGTGTGGTACGGCTCGTTAAAAAAGGGGATCTATTCATCGGTGAACGCAATATTATACTCGGTTTGCATATACCTGGATATATGGCCCCATCGGAGCAGGGCATCACCTCTGGCCGAAATATTGGCGAAGACGTTTTTTCTTTTACACCTACTCATGCTTGGGGTCCCGACAAAGGCAGTAAAGCTTGCCCGGTGTGTAAATATGGCCAGTTTCACGGCATTCTGTACTTTGTTGGCAACCATCCTAATTGGCCTGAAATCAGAAAATGGCTCACGTTTTTTGAGGCCGAAAGCATCCGACGAGGAAAATATCTGAAGGTCTATTTTATATATGGCAAAGCAGATCCCCAAGAACCAACCAAACCAAACGCCACTTTGGCAGCATTGGGCGCAGAATTAAATATCCGACATGTCGCCCTAACCTATGTCCCTTCGTTTCAGGATGAAGAATCGGACGTTGTTCACAATAAAATCAATCCGGAAGTTGAAAGTACGTTCATCTTGTTCAAACGACGGAATATCTTTGACAAATACATAAACCTAAAACCTACCGAAGCGCATTTTGAACAAATTTCTAATCGCTTAGATGCATCAAAAAACGCTTATTTTGAATTAGAATGATTTAATTATTACCCTATTTTCATAAATTAATTTTATAATTATTTTACAAATTTAGGGTAATAAAACACCAATATTATGATACTTGGCCACGTAGCCAGATTTGTTTATGGTCTTAGCCTTAGATGATCAATCATGCTTTTCATGGTGTCGAATAATGCTTGGTAAAAAGATTCATCTTTTGCGTAAAGCTTATACAATTCCAATTATTTTTTCTTTGTTGCGCCATGACCTCATCTAAGATTCTCTTAAATGCCAAGTTTCGGTTTTGTGCATCTTGGTTGTCGGCGACTTTGGTTTGGAAGTCGGGGTGGGCTTGAATGTGTTTGCTTATAGAGATGAATTTCACCCGCTGGTCTTCGGGTGTGGCATCCCAACCGTGAAACCATCTGAGGTGGTCTAATTTAGGCGGACACAAATCTAACTTAATATTGTGTCATGAAGAAACAAGAACAAGCAGTAAGTCCTGCAAGTGCGAACCGGTTGCGGCGCAAGTATGACAGGGCGTTCAAACAAGAAGCAGTGCGGATG
>JAEUSQ010000050.1 GCA_016788705.1 Bacteroidetes Order II. bacterium | reverse complement strand
AACAGAAACCACATACAAGGCCGCTGTGCGTGGGTGAGTTTGCCAGACAAAACGAAGCCCTACCGCTGCCCGGAGCGCACGGAGGTAAATGTGGCAGGTACATGGGATGAAGGTCTGCGTTCTTACCCGGGGAGGTCTGCGACAGCCGGAGGCGGAGGTACGTGTGAGTGCCGAGGCATAAGGCGGCAGAAGCATAGTACCTCAAATTTTTTTATTTGAGGGAAGGGCTGAACATTAGCGTACAGCGTTTGAACTGTAAGATTGTCGCGAAGGCCATGAAAGCAGCCAACCCGTGTGTTTTTTTTTGAAGGGACACGGACTTTTGCCAAAGGATAGGGCGGAACCCGAAGGTATGGCAGGAGAGTTGAGCCGGGCGACGCATCGAGGACGGACGCGAAGCGACAGAAACAAAAGGGGTACACCCCGTTAACGGAAATGTACGCCCTTCGTCGCGAAACGCTAATGAACCGCCGTGATACGAGACCCGTACGTCCGGTGGTGTGAGAGGACGAAAGTTAACCGCGCCACCTTTGATTCGTCAGGTTTAAATGGCGGGTTAACTTTCTCCTACTCGATTTCTGTAATTCATTGTTATTTGGAGTGATCTTTTACATGTCGTCAGCGTATCTCCTCTAATAAGGTGTTTAGACGATCCATTAGCTGTGGGGCGTATAGCTCTTGCTCCGGCTTCATAAGTACACTTCTGAGGATACGGGTATGACTGGAGTGGGGTATTATTTTGGGATATTGTTGCTGAATGCGGTTTGTTTTGCCACGATAGACACTTAAAAAAACGGGGTCTTTTGGATCGTTCATGGCCTTTTCAAAGAGTTTTTGGCTGGTCTTGTCTATGGTGTCGGTACTGCCGTCGTAGGGAAAATAGGTTACGATGTCTAATTGAGGCTCGGTATAGACCCCCCAATGATCGTCGGAAACAAGTAGTTGTTGGAAATTTTTAGAAGCGCGGATACATCCTTTGAGAATGGGGCCAAGTCCTTTCTCGCTCTTTAAGGGTAGGCACTGTAACGTGAGCCAAAGTGCGCCAGCGGCGGCTCCGGCACGGGAACACTCAAGGCTAATCTCCCCCAAGTGTAATTCGTTGGAGGTAAAATAGGTGTAGGGAGCCTCATGCAGGTAAAATCGTGCGACGTTGGAGTCCCGAAATAGCACTGCACCGCAGCCATATGGTTGGAGGCCGTGTTTGTGTGGGTCCACCACCACCGAGTCGCAGCAAGAAATGGCACGAAAGGCTTCAAAAGGGATGATGGGCGCTTCTTCATAAGCCAAAAGTGTAAAAAAGCCTCCATATGCGGCGTCTGCGTGGATCCTAAAGTCATAGTGGTCACGTAGGGCGATGAGTTCATGAATGGGGTCTATTGCGCCCAATCCCGTTGTGCCAGCGGTCATAACAACCGTTCCAATTTCCCCTGTTTTGAGTACCTCTTCGAGGGCATTGAGGTCTATTTCGCCAGTGAGTGTAGCTGGGATTTTGACGTACTCAATGCCGAGGACACCGCACATGCGCTCGTGGGTGTAGTGTGCCTGCTCACTGAAGACAATTTTTTTCTTTGGATGGAGACATCGTGCGACCCATAAGGCTTCGAGGTTGGCAATGGTTCCACTACTCGTTAGGTGTCCGAGGGAGTTTTCGGGAAAGCGGAACATGTGTGCAAGTTCTTTTACGACTTCTTTCTCCATCTCGGAGGTAGGTGGTCCTCCGTCTAATGCATGGTTGTTGGGGTTGATAAACATGGCCGCAAAGTAGGCCAGTTGTGCAATGGGGTGTGGTGGTTTAAGCATTTGCCCAGCATATCTCGGATGGAAAAAAGGATAGTTCCCTTCGAGCCTTTTTAAGTAACTGGTAAGCGCCGTGGTCAGATGCTCGGCTGAAATTTGTGTGGATGGGTGGAGATTATAAGGGCCAAAGCTTTCTTTCCATGAGGTAATAGCGGACAAGATTTGCTCTAAGGCGGGTTGTATGTTCATGTGGATGTGGCTAAGTTAATGATGATGAGGTTTTATTGTCTTTTTTTGATATACCCGCACGTAATCCACCACAAAGCGCATGGGGGTATGTTCTGGATTAACAGGACCGGGCCAGTTTGCGCCCATTGCCAGGTTGATCAACAAATAAAACGGTTTGCGAAAGGCATTACCGTCTGGCTCATTGGCGGTATTTAACGGGAAGCTGTGGAAAAGTCGTTTATCGAAAAACCATCGTATTTCTTTTTCGTCCCACTCTAAAGCATACACATGAAAACCTTCATAGGGCGGGAGGCTGGTTTTAATGGTTCCTCCGTTAGATTTGTATTGGCCGTCTTCTATCGGGTAGTGGATGGTTCCATAAACGGTTTTAGGGTCTCGGTTTCCGATATACTCCAAAATATCTACTTCGCCACATTTGGGCCATCCAACTTGCGTGCGGTTGATGCCCATCATCCAAATGGCGGGCCAAGCTCCTTGACCGGATGGTACCTTGGCACGCACTTCCAACCGACCATATTGCCAACTGGCTTTGTCTTGTGTGATTAAACTGGCAGAGGTATATTCAGCATTTGGCCGTTGGGTTTGCCATGTTTTGCCGCTTGGATCATACTTGGGATTTGAAAAAAACTCCTTACGTCCCTCTATGATCAAGTGCCCATCTTCTATTCGGGCATTTTCCGGGCGGTTACGGGTATAATATTGCGATTCTTCGTTCCGCACAAAGCCTTCTTCATAGTCCCATTTTGCTGGATCGGGGTTACCATTTTGGCTAAACTCATCCCGCCAAACCAAACGCCATCCATCCGAAATTGGGGATAAGGTGCCACACCCCGCGATACCAAACAGATATAAAAATTTTATAACAAGAAGTTTCATTCGGGCCTATATTGGGTTGTAACCTACTGAATGGGTCGGTTGTCGTTTAAGATAGCCTCCGCTCACATGCTCGTATTGGATGGATTTTTCGCATCCTTCAAGTTTTTAAAATAAGATCAATCCCCCTTTTCCCATGCTGTTTTTACGTTTCACGTATTCTTTTTTATCGTGTTTTTTGTGTTGTTTGTCTTCGATCCTGGTTGCACAATCGGATTCTGGCTTTACGCCGAATGACCGTCCGCGTCTTGTGGTTCCTAAAGTGGTCTTAGGGGTACAATTGGACGGTGTGCTAAATGAAGAAGCGTGGCAACATGCTTCTACTGCGGAAAACTTCTCGGAATATTTCCCGAACGAAAAAGCCAAACCTCCGATTGGCCTAAAAGCCATGTTGATGCATGATGGAAAAAACCTTTATGTGGCTTTCAAAATCACGGACGATCCGACCAAAATTCGGGCTTCTTTGAGGAATCGGGACGAAATCTGGCAAGATGACTATGCGGGTCTTGTGCTGGATACCTATGGAAACCAGCAATGGGGGTATTTTTTGGCTTCGAACCCATTGGGTGTTCAAGGAGATGAGCGCCTTTTGGTAAATAGCAGTTCGGAGTCTGCTTTTAATATAGAGTACCAAACGGCGGGGAAAATTACGGAAGATGGATACCAGATCGAGATGCGCATTCCGTTTACCAGTTTGCGTTTTCCGGAGTCTGATAACTTGGTGTTTCGGGGTAATTTCTGGGTTTCGCACCCACGGGCAAGTCAGAACTCTTATTCATGGGCAGGGCTTACCCGCAATAATAGTTGCCTGATGTGTCAGTATGGTTACTTCGAGGGTTTAAAAAGCATTCGCAACGTAACCCAGCGGGTGGAAGTGATGCCAGCCTTGATTGGTTCGAATGGCGCGACTCGTCAAGACGCTTTAAATCCGAATAGTACCTTTGAGCGGGCGCCACTGGCGTTAAACTCTTTTGATCCCTCAATTAATTTAAAGTATAATCTTACGTCCTCGGCAACGGCGGAGCTAACGGTTAATCCAGACTTCAGCCAGATCGAATCGGATCAAACGCAGATTGATGTGAATGCCAATTCTGCATTGTTTTTCCCGGAGCGGCGGCCTTTTTTTCAGGAAGGTGCGGATATTTATAGCACCTTTACCCGTCAGGTGTATTCTCGGAGTATCAATAAGCCCTTGACAGCGGCCAAGTTTACAGGTCGTTTTGGGCAGACGAGTTTGGGATATATTGGCGCATTGGACGAGGCAAGTCCATTAATCCTGCCTTTTGAGGATGGTAGCTCTACGCTGTCGGATGTTGGGCGGAGTGTGTCTAATATTTTGCGGGTTCGACAGACGTTGAAGAAGGGTTCGCATGTGGGCACGTTGATTACAGATCGTCGTTTAGTGGAGGGCGGATACGGCTCTACGTTGGGAGTAGATGCCTTGCTCCGACTTAATGACACGGATCAAATAGAGGTTCAGATAATTGGAAGTAATACAAACGAGCCAAATAATTCGGCTCTTTATAATGGATCCGGCATGTTTGATGCGGGAAAATATACGGCAAAATTTGATGGTGAACGTTTTTCAGGTTCCCTCTTGTACCTGAGTCATGAGCGTACCAGCCGAACATGGTTTTGGGATGCCGATTTTTGGGCGACAAGTCCTACGTTTCGGGCGGATAATGGTTTTGTACAAAGCAATGACCGGAAGCGGATTGGGGTTCGGGCCGGACGGAATGTGTTTCCGAAGGATAAATGGGTGGTACAATATTCGCCTTATATCATGACGGGCTACGATTGGAACTATGACCGACAGCGGAAGGATGAGTACCTGTTTTTGGGCGTAAATTCGCAACTAAAAGGGCAGACGCGTCTTTCTCTTGGGACTTTGGTTCATAGTAAGGAAAACTTCCGAAAGGTGGAGTTTGAGTCCATGCAACGGTTCACGCTCGAGGCGAATTCAGATTTTAGTCAGAGGGTGGGTATAGGTTTTTTCCTGCAATATGGCGAGATGATTGCCCGCCGACAGCTAAGAATGGGGATAGGGACCAATATTGGTCTTGGATTTGAGTTTAAGCCAACGGGCCGCCTCACGATAGAGCCAGAAGTGAACTATAGCCAGTTGGGCGATAAAGTAACGAAGGTAGATTTTTTTGAGGGTTATATTGTTCGGACGCGGGCGACCTATCAATTTACCCGTGCACTTTCTGCAAGAATGATTTGCGAGTACGACGATTTTAATGTACTGATGCGTTATGAGCCGTTGCTGACCTACCAGATAAGTCCATTTTCTGTGTTTTATGTGGGGGCGAGTTTGAGCAATAAAAAGGCGGATATTCAATTATTCCCAGAAGTGAGTTATTACCCGATCAACCAAAGCGTTTTCTTTAAATTCCAGTATCTTTTCAAGATATAAATTTGGATTAAAGGCTCATTCGTTCACGGAAGTCTTGGGCGCGGCGTCTGGAAAGTTCCACCCGTTGTCCGTCGGTAAGTTCGGCAAGGAGCATTCCATTTGCCCAAGTATCCAATTTCCGAATGAAGCGTAGGTTAATAATTTGGCTGCGGTTGGCCCTAAAAAACATGGCTGGGTCTAAGCGCTCTTCTAATTGGTTAAGTGAGCGCAGGATGAGTGGGCGCTCGCGGTCGAAGTGGAGTCGTGTATAATTCCCTTCCGACTCAATGAGGCGTACATCTCCAATACGCACAAACCAGCATCTTTCTCCATCCTTAACAAAAACCTGTTCATCGGCCTTGAGGTAATCTGTCGTGTGTTTTTCGGCCGGCGCTTCTGTTTGTGGCAGGGGCACTCGTTTGAGGGCTTCGGCCAAGCGTTCTGGTTCTATGGGTTTAACAAGGTAGTCTAATGCGCTTACTTCGAAGGCACGTAGGGCGTACTGATCGAATGCCGTTGTGAAAATGACATGCGGCATGAAGTTCAGTTCGGAGAGTAATTCAAATCCTGATTTTCCGGGCATTTGGATGTCCAAAAAAAGAACGTTTGGCCGTAGTTTTTCGATGGCCGCCTTGGCTTCGTCGGCATGAGCCGCTTCGCCTAAGATGTTGAGCGTCGGATGAACGGAGAGCAATCTCCTCAGTGCATTTCGGGCCAATCGTTCGTCATCAACGATGAGTGCTGTGGTTTGGGGCATATCATTTTATGGAGGAATCAATTTTCCAAGATAGAGCCAGCGGTTAGAAGAATCAAGCCTGAAGCGAGGCGAAAGTTGTTTTTGATGTGCAACAAATTTTTCAATTCTTGCTTAATGCGTGCATCGTTTTCTGTTTATAGAACGGAATGTCCTATATTTATTAGTGATGAATCAGCGGACCAAAGAAATCAGAATAACGATGCGAATATTATACGTTTCCCACTCTTTTCCTAGTGATAACGATCCGGACAACAATATTGGCGGTATGCAGCGAGTGGCCATAGACATCTATGAGGCTTTCAAGGATCATGAACAGGTTGTGGTATTCCCCCTGATTTTAAAAACATCGTGGAATACAACCCATATTCGTGCTCCTTTTTTCTTGATGAGTCTCTTTTGGAAAATTCCTGCTTTGGTGCGCGAGCATAAAATAGAATCGGTGTTTTTTAGTGCCTTGGTGACGGGTTGGGTGACGCTTTTTATGCGGAGGCGTCTCCGAAAAGTGGGTGTCAAGACCTTTGTGATGCTGTATGGGCGGGATATTTTACTGCCTGCCAAGTTATACCAATGGGCACTTCCCAAAATTTTGGGTAAAGTAGATGCCTTTTTTCCGATCAGTACTGCTACTGCAGAAGAAGCCCTCAAGCGAAATTTTCCATCGGATCGCACGTTTGTGGTTCCGATGGGCATAGATTTAAGCCGTATTGGTGTTGCCGTTAATAAACCTCAAGCCCGTGCGGTTCTTATGGAGACGTATCCACCGCATGTCCTGCGGCCCTTTATCATTTGCAGTGTCGGGCGGCATGTAAAGCGCAAAGGGTTTACGTGGTTTGCCGATAAAGTCATGCCCTTATTACCAGATCATGTGGAGTACTGGGCGGCTGGGGATGGGGCGGAACGTGCTGCTTTGGAGGAAGCGGTTGTGCGGAATGGCCTCCAGAAACGGGTAAAACTCCTTGGGCGTGTATCTGACGAAGCGCTGGAGACCTTGTACCAAGGTGCTGATTTATATGTTATGCCGAATATCCATGTTCCGGGGGATATGGAAGGATTTGGCGTGGTGATGTTGGAAGCTGGTATTTGTGGGCTTCCAGTGGTGGCCGCCGGATTAGAAGGGATACGGGATGTGGTGCATGAGGGTCAGAACGGACATCTGGTTCAAAGCGAAGACCCACAGGCATTCGTAGATGCCATTATGCCGTATGTGGAAGATGAACAGCATCTAAAAGCCGCTTCGGAACGGGCAAGGGTGTATGTACCCAATACCTTTTCGTGGCACGGAGTAGCCCAACAATTTGTGGATCGGATGGCGCAAGTCCATCGGATGGTTTAGGTGGTTGAGGCTACGGCTTCTTCTTCCCAAAATCGGATGATGTCTTGCAGGCTTTCCCGTAGGGAATAACGAGGTTTCCAGCCTACTTCTTCTGCGATTTTGCGATATGACCCAATAATGCGGGGGTTATCGGCAGGTCTCAGAAATTCTGGATTGGTACGGATTTCGATTTCCATCTCCATTAATTCACCAAGTAGGGCAATGACCTCTCGGAGGCTGTGGCCTTTTCCGGAACAGATGTTGTACACTTGTCCGCTTTGGCCTTTCTGAAGCAAGAGGTGATAGGCGTGAACCACATCGCGTACATCCACAAAGTCCCGAACAATGGACGTGTCTCCGGTATAAAGTACTTGTGCCTGTTCTGGATGGTTTTTTAAGTCCACCAGTTGTTTTACAAACGAAGGAATTACAAACCGGGTATTTTGCCAACGTCCGATGTGGTTAAAGGAACGAGTCAGGATAATTTGTAGGCCATATCCATGTGCATAGACTTTCGAGAGGAGTTCTTGAGAAACCCTTGCCACGGCATATGGACTAATGGGGTTAGGGTGCATGTTTTCCCTAAGAGGCAATTCTGTTTCGGTAACAATGCCATATTCTTCCGATGAACCAACGGAAAGCAGCCGTGCCGGGATGTGGTTATGGCGTAGGGCCTCTACCAAGTTGAGGAAAATATTGGTATTGTTGGTGAAGCTTTTTTCGGGCTCTTCCCAACTTTTGGAGACGCTACTCATAGAAGCGAGGTGCAGAATGTAGTCTGGGGCAAAAGACCTAATTATGGCCTCTAAGCGGTCTTTTTCTAAGAGGTTGATTTGCTCGAATTGCACCCAAGGTCGGGTCTCGTGATAGCGTGGAGTCCCAATGTCAATCCCCAAGACTTGCACATTTTCAATATTTTCTTCCAGAAATTGGGTAAAATGCCGGGCAACAAATCCCGAAAAACCAGTGACTAGATACTTCATGTGTCTTGTGGGTTTAGGTTGGTAGGCGCTGGAAGAAGTGAAAATACAAAAGGTGTTAGATGGGCGCAGCAATTTATTCTGAAAATCGTGGTATGGGGGAGGCGTATTGGGTGCGTGAAACACCATTTACTTCCGGAGTGGTAGAAATACCATGGCCTGTACTCGGCGGGGTTTAATGTCTTGAATGCTTAGCCATGCCTGATCTCCATAAATGAGCCGGAGCCGTTCGCGGATGTTCGCGAGCCCTACGCCACCAGGGCGTTCGCTGTTTTCTAAATTACCCGTGTTGGTAACCGTGATCAATAATCCGTTGGCGTCGCCACTCACCTGAATCTGAACCTCGCCCCCTTGGACTTGCCGATTGATCCCATGCTTAATGCTGTTTTCGACCAACGTCATAATGAGCATGACCGGTACGGGTACATTCTGGTAGCGCATATCCACATCAAAGCCATACCGTAGGCGCTCTTCAAAGCGCATCGTCTCTAATTCTAGATAGGTTTTGGCAAGGTTGATTTCCTTTTCTAAGGGATGTGTTTCCGTTTGGCCTGTTTGCAATGTTGTACGTAACAAGGAAGAAAGCCGTAGTACCATATATCTTGCCTGGGTTGGGTTTTCACCAATCAGTTCTGCGATGCTGTTCAGGCTGTTAAACAAAAAGTGTGGGTTCAGTTGGGATTCTAGGGCTTGTAGCTTTGCGGACTTGAGCCCTGCTTCTAATTGGAATTGTGCCACACGGGATTCGCTATACCCAAAAACAAAATGAACCGCCCAATAAATAAACAACCACAGTCCAAATGCAATACTGGCCCCAACAAGGAAAACGACTTGGCCCTGAAACGACGTCCAATAAGGTGTGGCAATAGGGGTGGAAAAAGGAATGAGTGGTATAACGAAGTAAGTTAAAATATATAACAAACCTACCAACACCCAAAGGCTTAAGAGTCCTAAGAACAACAGCCGAAGGCCCGCAAACTTTGTCCATCGCCAAGGTTTAAGTAGGATTCGATAGCTGTGTGATAATGTAAAACCGAGCAGGGTACTGGCCAAGGAAAAAGGAAGCGATTGCAACAGCGGGATATTAGACAGGACAGAGGAACCCATGAGTAGCCACCCCCAGCCTAGCCAACCAAATAGTTGAGAAAGCCAATAAGCGAGTGTGCGGTTGAGTTGCATATCTTTAACAGACTTCGCGGAAGATACGTTAAGATAAGCCGAAAGCGGTGGTGTCATATACAAAAAAAGAAGGCGGGAGTCTCAGATTTTGCTACCTTCACGACTTTGAGACTCCCGCCTTACGCGATCGCATCAACGATCCTCCATTGGTGTTCCTCTTCGTTGCTGCGATGCTCAGGGATATTTTCGGTCTGGACTTCCCTCAGGCATAATGGTTAAGGACAGACCTCGAATGTATAATACGTCAAGGGATAAGGGTGAGGAAGTAGATTGTGATGAATGGTGGTACAACTACACCAACGGTTTAAATGATGGATGAGAGGAAAGTAACCGAGTTGTTAGGGTTTAGAACCCAATTAAGACCGTTAAAGGGAGTTCTTACATCGGTAGTGTTATAAAAAAGCCCACTGAAATATAGCGGGCTGTGGCATTAGGCGCTAATGGTCTTACTCACATCTTTTTTAGTGCCTCGGCATCTTGAAGAAATTGTTGCAGTCCCAGATCCGTAAGTGGGTGCCGGAGAAGTTGCTTTATCACCGAAAGGGGCATGGTAGCCACATCGGCCCCCATTTCGGCGGCGGCAACTACGTGCATTGGGTGACGAACCGATGCCACAAGCACTTGTGTGGCAAACCCGTAATGATCATAAATATCAATAATAGAGCGGATGAGATCCATACCTTCTGTAGATATGTCATCTAAACGCCCGACAAATGGGCTGATGTAGGTAGCGCCTGCTTTGGCGGCCACCAAGGCTTGTGTAGGAGAAAAACACAAGGTGCAATTCGTTTTAATCCCCATTGTTGTTAGAGACTTGATGGCTTTGATCCCGTCCAAAATGAGGGGTACTTTCACCACGACATTTGGGTGGATTTTGGCTATTTCTTGGGCTTCTGCCATCATCTCGTTGTAGGTCGTGGCAATAATCTCGGCAGAGACATCGCCATCCACCAACTCACAAATCTGGCGGATGTGGGCTTTGAGGTCTTTTGCTCCCACTTTTTTCATCAGCGATGGGTTGGTGGTTACACCATCCAAAACGCCCATGTCTGCTGCTTCGTGGATTTCATCCAAGTTGGCGGTATCAATAAAAAATTTCATGTTTTTTGGGTTTTATTCGGTTCATGCTTGTTTATGAAAACTACAACCATTCCGGGGGTGATCCTACCCCGCTTTGGTTTTTAGGATAATTTCCAAGAAAGCATATTTTCCGGTCTATGGTATCGGGTGGGTATTGGATCAAAATTGTACCCGAAGCCGTGCGTTAAAGGTTCGTGGGGTGAGCCGTGTGGGGACGCGCTCCCAGATGTGGTTTCCGGGATCTATCCATGTATAAGAAATGGTGTTTTTCATGTCGAAGATGTTCAGGACTTCGAGGCTGAGCAATAGTTTTGGGGAAGTACTGGAGGGGGTAATGCCTTTGGGTCTAATTTCCAAGGATTTAGTCATGCCGAGATCTGCACGTTTGTATTCTAAGAAACGTTGGCTATGGCGTTTTCCGGGCGTTTGTAGGCTAATGTTACTAACAGATTCTCCGGGAGTGGGTGGTGTATAGGGCAGACCGGAGCCAACCATCACTTGGAGGTATAAACGCCACGTGTCATCTTTTGAAATGCCATCCTGTACAAACATCGAAACCGTATGGCGTTGGTCCATTGCCCTTGGAATCCAACCCACATTTTGGGTGTTTTGGAACGCGGGTAAAAATCGTTCCCGTGCCACCAGATAGCCATAGTTGAACCAACTTTCGAGGCCAGGGACAAATTCACCGCGAACCTGAAGGTCTAGTCCATAGGTATAACCTTCGGAGTCGTTTTCGCCGCTGTAGGTGACGCGGGTATTTTGGAGGGTGTAAGAAATAAGGTGGGTAAGTTTTTTATAATACGCCTCTCCACGGAGGTAAAGGCGTCGCTTGGGAAGAAAAAGGGTTGCACCAGTCACATATTGTACCGAACGTTGAGATCGGAGGTCTCGGCTGAGTGATCCGTTGATGGTTTCATCGGCTAGGGTTTCGCCTCGGAGTTCACGGTAAGCAGGTGATTGATAATAAATTCCCCATGCGCTGGTTAGGGTGAGGTTTGGATTCAGGCGATAGGTGCCAGAAATTCTTGGCGAAGCCGTCCATTCGTGGTTGAAGTCAAAATAATCGGCGCGAAGCCCTGCCGTGATCGTCAATTTCCCCGCCTCGGGCAAAACATCCCGTACTTGCTGGATGAAGGCGCTTAACTGGCGTGTAGTGGTACGGGGTAAAGTATCCTGAAGACTTTTGATCGGGATGCGTACGAGGTCGCCCAAGCTATTTTGGCCAATAATGGCCGAGTTTTCTGTAATCTGGTCTTCCCATACCAGTTGCCGAAGTGCCCATCCGGCTGTGCTGACGTGACGATTTTGTTCTAAGATATAGCGTCCATCTAATGTATAAGTCCCCACGCTAAGGCGGTTATCTGCACGGTCTTCTTGTACAACACCACCAAAGGCTAGGTCGTTGATGGGGGAATTGGGGTCTGTTTTGCTGGGATCAACCAAGTACAGAGTCGCGTCTGCACGGATATTATACGTTTCGGTTTCGGTGATGCCGAAATAGGCAAGACGGTGGTCTGCCTTCAACTTCGAAGACAAGCGATTTTGGAGGTGAAGTCCTGCGAAGCCGATGTCGTATCCGTCGTTTTCCTCGCCAGAGTAGTTAATCCAGACGGAGCGTAAGTCGTTGTATGTTCCATAATATGACCGCTTTTGTGAGGGTTCTAACCGGAACCGATGGCGTGCCCACATGCCCAGTAATGCAATTTCGTGTCCTGGTTTAAAGTTGTAAGAAACAAGACCTTGGGCATCGGTGAAAGCAGGCGCATAAGTCCCTTTTAGTTCTTGCGAGCCAAAGAACGAACGTGCTTGGGCGCGTCTTACGCCCGACATAAGGCCCCACTTACCCAAACTGGCCGAAAAACCAGCGCCCGCATCTAACATCGAGGCATATACCGCTCCGGTAGGGGCTGAATTTTGTGGTTTTCGGTACTGAACATCCAAAGCCGAGGATAATTTCCCGCCATATTGTACCGGGAAGCCGCCCGTATAAAGGGTCATCCGTTCTGCCATGTCTGGGTTAAGGAGGCCAAGTCCTTCCTGTTCACCTTGTTTGGTTCGGAAGGGTTTATAAACCTCAAAACCATTGATGTAGATCAAGTTTTCGTTGTATCCGCCCCCACGCACCGAGTATTCATTCGATAGTTCGTTGTTGCTCATAACGCCAGGTAGGTTTTTAAGGGCTCGGAAGCCATCTTTGAACGGACCTGGGATGGCTTGAACCATCTCTGGCGTTATACTTTGGACGCCTGCTTCGGTGGATCGGGCTTCTACAACCACATCTCCAGCAGTGGTTGATGCGGGTTTAAGCCCAATTTCAATTGTGGTGGTTTTTTCTTCTCCTACCTCGATGTCGCGTTGCCAAACTTCATAGCCAACGAAACTGGCCCGAAGCGGGTGTTGCCCTGGGGGGAGTTTCAGGGAAAACCGTCCGTTCTTGTCCGCTACGGTTCCATAATCAGTTCCGGAGACGAGAATTGTTGTACCTGGTAAAGGTGATGAGGTCGTGTTGTCGGTGATGCGTCCTGTTACCATACCCCAGTTTTGGGCTTGAACAAGACCTGAGGTGGCAATGAATAGGCACCATACATAATAAATGTGCAACTTCATGAGTGTATTGCGACGTGTAAAGAAGGAAGTCCTGCTGAAACAGGGCCAAAGGTATGGTGTCAAACGCACATAGGCCGTAGAGAATGTAAAGACTGCTTTTATGTACTTTTAAACCCAGCCGTAGTTCCTTGACCAATGGTTTAGTGGAATTTCCGTCGAAGGCCATTGGCAGTTAGGGACTAATTTGGGCGAAAAGCTGGGTTTTGGATGAACTCAGGATCGGAAAGGGTATTCAGAAAGGCGATCAGGGCTTTTTTTTCAGCTTCCGAAAGCCCTTTAGGCCGGCCATTAAAGAACAAGGGGTCTAAGGTAGGCGACCGCACAAGGCCGTGATCGTAATGGTTGATCACTTCTTGCAGGGTTTTAAACCGTCCGTCGTGCATGTAGGGTGCTGTAAATGCAATATTGCGGAGGGTGGGGCTACGGAAGAGGCCAATATCTGCAGGATCTTTGGTGATTCGGTAGCGGCCAGAATCGGCAGGTACATCATCCAAACCATTGTTATGAAAGCGGTTATCGGTCATTAAAAGCGTACCATGACAATGAAAACAATCCCCTTTTTCGGTAAAAAAGAGGGTGTATCCTTGTTCTTCCTCGGTGGTGAGGCTTGTTTTGCCTTGTAGCCATTGGTCGTATTTGCTATTTCCGGAAACCAAGGTGCGTTGGAATTGTGCCAAGGCCTGCACGATGCGGGTTTGGGTGATATCGTGACTGGAGAAGGCTGCCCGAAACATGTTGGGATATTTGGGAGAGGCCGTTAGTCTGGAGATGACTTCAGGAAACGTGTTCCCCATTTCGAAATGGCTGGTTATGGGAAAGAGAGCCTGTTCTTCCAAAGAGGCTGCACGTCCGTCCCAGAAGAACCTATCTACCCAGCCGATATTGATCAGTGGCATAGATTGCCGTTCGCCCGTTAATCCACCAATACCTCGGCTAAGGACATTGGGATCCGAAAACCCAAAATCAGGAACATGGCAACTCGCACATGAGATGGTCTCATCTTTAGAAAGAGACTTGTCGTAGAAGAGCGCCCGTCCTAAAGTCACCCCCTCGATGGTTAAAGGGTTTTCTGGTGATGAGGGCAATTCCGGAAATTTGGGTGGCAGTACCAGATTGAACGGGGTGGGCACGTCCAATTGTTGGCTCTCGTGATCGCAGCCGATCCAAAAGAACGCCCAAAAGAAGCAAAGGCCCCAGAGGCGTGGCCTAATTACCTTGAACCGAGAAGACGTCTTTCCCATTGTTTTTGAGGATTTCCTGTGCAGTCGGATTTCCCATAATATTGCCGGGATAATCGCGGAAGTCGTAACGGGTGGGGTTTTTAAGCCACTCGTTTACATTCATGGTGAGTTTAACTGTTGGATTGGCACCTGCGGTTAGATGAAGGTGCATGGGCAAAGACAAGGAAACGGAGTAATCGGTCCCGCTATTCGGTCCGGTATGTACCGCAAACGTGCTGGAACTGCCCGCATTGACATAAGAGCCTTCAAAGCGCATATAGTGATAACCTCCACCCATCGCTACTGGCCATTCCATATTGTTGTAAGCTTGTTGGTTGGGCAACTTTCCCGTTATATTCTGGGTTTTGGGAATACCCATTACCATTTTAAATCCTTGGAAGTGGTCTGGCTTAATACCCTTGATCGTAAGGGAGAGCGTGCCTGTATTGCCGAGTTGTACGTAATGATACTCCGTAAGATCAACTGATTTTCCGTCGCTACCCACAAGGGCCATGTTAGAGGTGATGTATTCGAGCAAAGAAACTTTATAGACATTGCCCGCGTCGTTCGTAAAAGAAGACGTATTTAGATCAAGAGTTTTGCCATCGGCCTGATGGATGAACTGAATGGTGACTTTCCCTGTTTGGTCCTCGGAATCACAAGAGATGAGTGTGAAGGCAAGAAAAAGGAAGCAAAGGTTTAGAACAGGGCGAAGCATGGCTGGAAGGATTAAGGTGAGCGGTGGAAAACGGCAAAAACAAAGTCACTCGGTAAAGAGTACGCCGCAATCAGATGGTCTTCGGTTTTGGAGGCTAACGCTAAGAAAGCGGCTGCTGTTTCGTCTGGATGAAGAAAATGGTGAGCAATTTCGTCGAACAACAAATGTAATATCGTCCCGCCCAGGGGTCGGATGAACGTCGGGACGAGGTGTTGGTGTAGCAGTGGCATTACACGATCAGACATGACGGCTTCCGAAGGATCGTTTAACCACATGGACAACCAGCCGGGGCGGTGATGCTTGGTTTTGATGCCTCTGCCGTTCCAGCGTGTCCGGTAGCTTGGAGGTAATTGGGCCAGCAAGGCATCGGCGGCAGCCATTTGTGCATGGCTCCACTGAAACCGTGTAGGTCCCACATATTCGTGCAAAATTAAGAGGCCGCCCGGTTTTAGCCAGAGGGTCATGCGTGGGATTAAGGTTTCCAGACGGTGGAAGTGGTGGAGGGAGGCCTCGGCGATCAATACATCGTAGGTGGCGGGGTCGGGATGAAATGAGGTTGCATCGGACATGAAAAAAGTGAGGCGTTCTGCCATGTCGGCCTGCTGTGCGGCTTGTTGTGCAGCCAATATCCGTTGCGGCGAGAGGTCAAATGCGTCCAATTGGTCAAAACATCCTGTTTGCATCCATTGGATTTCTTTTTGTCCAGCCCCACATCCCATAGACAATCCGCGTAATCCACCCTTTTTTAGGAATGCTTGTGCGGTAAACGTACGATGGTCGGTTTTTTCGTCTCCCGAAGCAAGTTGGTTCAGCCGTTTTTGTATCGCAGGGATGTTGTACCAATGTTTAGGGGGCGACTCGGGATGCGTCCAGATGCCGCGCACCCGTTCCGTTCTTCCTCCCAGCAATCGGCGTAACGCCCCTCCTTCTTCGGTTAATTTTTCGTAGAGGCGTACAAAATCGTATAACGATAGCAAAGTCCGGTCTGGCATCGCCTTTACATCTTTGATGGATTTGTTAGGGTTTCCAGATAAGTAAGGGAAGCACGTTGCGCATTTACTTCTAACCGTGCCTGAATTCCGATAGGCAGACAAAGTTTATTGGTCCAATGGCCATAACAAAGGTTCGTGGCAACCGGATAGGGGGCATTTCCAAAATAATGATCAAAAACTTCGTCGAAGCCAAGGGAGTTGGCGGGGACATCGGCATCCGTAAAGCCGCCAATCAGCACGCCACCCAACTTATCCAAATGTCCGGCGAGTCGTAACTGCATCAGCATCCGATCCACACTATACGGTTTTTCGCCCACATCTTCGATAAATAGCAGGGCGCCTGTGAGATCGGGACAATATGGCGTGCCCAATAAACACGTAATGAGCATCAGGTTTCCACCCAATAAAACCCCTTCTGCTGTTCCGGGTCGCATGGGTTGTAGGGTTTCCCCTGCTGGTCCAACCACCTGATCTGGTTTTTTTCCGCCAAGCAGGTTCCAAAATAGTGCTTCTGCCGATGGGCTTAGGGCATCCTCTTCGGCCCCCCACTCCACAACCAAATGTCCGGAAAGGCCATACCAACCGGATTTGTGGTATAATGCCCAGTGTAGGGCCGTAATGTCGGAATACCCCACCAATATTTTAGGATGCTGTTTAGCGGTTTCGTAGTCTATACCGGGTAAAAGCCGGGGCGTTCCGTACCCGCCACGAACCGAAAAAATGGCTTTCACGTCCGGACGACGGATGGCTTCGTTCAACTCGGCCAGTCGCACGGCATCGGTATCTGCCAAATAGCCATATGGGGTGATTTGATCTCTGAGGGGTAAAATATGATAACCGCGTTCCTTGAGCCGCGCAAGGCCAAGGTGATAAACTTCCATACTCCGGGGAGCACTGGCTGGCGCAATGATGGCGATGGTATCGCCCGGTGAGAGTGCAGGAGCTTTCATGTATCTTAATCAAGAAGTTTTAAACGTATAAATTACATGTGGCATAGGCCAGATCAAAACGAAAAGGCTATTTTCTTGGCCGTTAGGCCCTGAATTGGTGATAAAGCATAATAGACTCGTATAAACTGCGATTTTCGTAAAAGGGAAAACCGTATGAAGCACCAAAGTTCTTTTAGAAATGCGTAACTTAAAACGTTTGCCGGGCCTGCTCATAAGGTCATCTACGCCTTAAATTGTCTTCAGCTATGAATAAAATGCTCAAGTTTTGGATTTCTGTTTTTGGTGTCAGTGACGTCGCTGCTCCCGAAGAACGGCCAGTTGGTCCCCAAAATCGCTTACAAGAACTAAAAGCCGAACAAGCAGAGAAACTAAAACGGCTCTATGAACTTCAAGACAACCCCGAAATAGATGATCCCAAAGAGCGGAGTCAGATCGAGCGTCGGTTACGGGACATTGAACGCTTGATGAGAGTCTATAATTCTGTTTCGGATTTTTAGCTCATTCTCTTCATGGAACGAATCTGAGACCACCGTTTTGGTGAATTATACCATTTGCTGTTCACATTGGCCTTAAGCAAATCTTTCCAACTTCCATAGCAGGGCCTGTATCCACTGTAGAAGAGAGTACCCGGGAATAAAAATCTGGTATTTTAGTGGAAATACTACTTGTAAAGGAGTGGAATTATTTCGATATTTAGTTTGTGAAGAATAAACCAATCTTTGGTTTGTTCCATCTTTAGTTTTGTCGTGTGTCATAACGACAATTGTACCACCACCGGAATTTTAATCCTTGCCTTATGCCCTCGGATATAGGTTTTGGCGCTATAGAGGAGCTGGCTGCCCAACTCCCTTTTCATTTAGACGACAGCGACGCTGCAAGTCAACTTTTTTTGACTTGGCGAAAAGGGCGTGTTCCTCGTCTTAAGCCATTGGTGGACTTATATGTGTATTGCTTTATTATGCGATACTTTTCTGCTAAGTATTTGCAAAATCGTCACTTGAGTGAAGTGGAAGTGGAGCGGTATGCTGGTGATGCATACGAGCGGGCCATCCGGTTTTTGGATACTGTTAGACAAGAAGCCAGTATTGCAGGATGGCTGAACAGTCTTTGCCGGAATCAGTTCCTAAACCTGATTCGAGAGCATCGGAAACGAAACCGCTTAACAGACGTGGAGGAATGGTCGGATCGGTTGGAAGACGAATACGCCCTTCGTAGCTTCGATACACCCTTTTTTATTGCCGTCATTCATCAGGCCATTCAAAAACTCCCAGAGTTCCTAAAGGCTACGGGCCACTATCGTTTTATTGAGTACTGGGAATTTGATCAGATAGCCGAAGCCATTCAAAAGACCATTCCAACGGTTCGTGCCTATTGCCATAAAATCGTTGACCGCTTCAAGCAAAACCCACACTTGCGGGAATTGATCATCCGCCACAAAGAAAAATAAAAAATAACGAGAGCAAGTTATGTTTTTTTGAGCTGGGTGTCTTTAGGGTAAATAGGTTTCAAATTTCTGTTATTTCCGCCTTAATATGACCTTAAAGGTTGTGTAATTGTAAAAAAATGTCATCACAAGATCAAAACAATCAACCTGCGCCCCCTTTTGGCCAGCCGCCTTATTCCGAAGATACAATCCGACAAGGGAGACTCTTCTTAAGTATGATGTCCGATACCCGCCGTTTTTTAGAGGGACCGCTGAGGGAAGATCATTTAGAATTGTACTTTCGTTATCCCGATTTGGAAAAGGCCCCTGAACCCCTTCGGCCTTTGTTGGCGTCACTCAAGGAGAAAGTGGAAACGGAAGAGAGGTGGCAACAGGAGGTTGCTGAGGCAGCGGCACATCTGAAAACGTTTAAACCGATCCAAGACAAGGATTATTTTGAACGACTTTCTGGTCACCAACTTAAAGATATTCACCTCGCTGCGGAGGCGTATCGGCGTGCAACTACTGCACCGATAACGAAGCTACAGATATTGCCAGAAAAAAATCTGGAGTCGTCACGTAGCAGGAAAAGGCTTCCCATAGACCTATCGTATTTGCGGAATCCACAATTTTATCGTTATGCCATCGCTGCTTGTTTTGTTTTTTTTGCGGGCGTTTTTAGCTTGCGATACTACAATGCAGTCAACGAACCGTTACTTTCTCGTTTGGCCTCGGTGGAGGCGTATGAGAAAGATATGAAGCCTCTCAGTACACGCGCTAATTCCCCTTCTCTCCGCAGTGATCAAGCCTTTCAAGAGGGTTTACGCATGCTAAAGTCCGCCCGCTATCACAAATGGGGCTTATTCATTGCTTATGATCACGAAAAATTAACCGAGGCGCTTGCTCAATTACAGACGGTTATTCGAGAAGAAAAAAAACGGGCTTCTCATGAAGAGCCTACTCCAGTCTGGTTGGATGCTCAGTTTTTTTTGGCCAAAGCATATTTGGGCCTTGGCAATACTTCTGCCGCTCGTGAAGCCTTGAAACAGGTTGTACAACTGGATGGCATGTGGGCAGACGAAGCGCAAAGACTGTTGAATCAATTGGATAAATAGAAATCTTACACGGACTTTAGTTCTATCGCTGCGAGCGGTACCAAAATCCCGATTTCCAAGGCAAAATAGGCCACGCTCCAGAAGGTGATCTCTGGGGAATGCAAGATGATAAGGGCGATGGTGAAGCAACAATACAATAAATTGGCGATCCCAATAAGGACAAGAAACGGTCTGAAATGGTTTTTGAGCAACCCAAAACAGGCAAGGGAATACAGGCTAAAGCCAAAAGCAATGGCCGAAAGCCATGTTAACACCTTTTCTGGAACCCCGAAAAAGCCATGAAAGGTACTCAGTACTACTGCCAATGAAAATGTACTGATCAATGCACCGATCCCATCTATTAGGAATAACGTTTTTGGGGAAGTTGTGAACCCTCTCATAAAGACTTTTCCTCTTTTGTTTCAGCATATGGATATATAAAAACAGGATCATGCTTCTGCTTCCATATACCGATTGATGGCCCCTTGAATATTTTGGAGAAAGACTTGGCGGTCGGGTTTTTGTGCCTCGAAGGTGTTTGGAGGATAAAAGCTGTGGGTTTGATAGCTTTCTGCGAAAAGCTCGAAGCGCTGGCGGGCGATAAAATTGGCCATGGCAGGACGCTGGCGATGTTTACGAAGGGCATTTATATCAATCGTGGCATTGGCAACCATACTTTCCCCATAGCCTGCTTCGCAAAGTACCAAGCCTTCATAGTTGATGATTTTTGAAAGTCCGTCCGTGCTGGCAAATGGAATGTCTATGCCTGCAATGCCAGCGGAGTTTGCGGAAACCACATAGGCCATATTCTCAATCGCTCGTGCAAGTTTGGCAACGCCTTTTTGGGTTAAAAGCGGGCTTCCCACTTCGGAGGTGGCATGTAAAAAAACCTCTGCACCTCGCATCATCAAGCATCGGGCGATTTCGGGGTATAAAATTTCTTCACTGGCAATGCAGGCCAAGCGGCCAAGCTCAGTATCTGCAATGGGGAACACACCCTCTAAGCCATATATTTCCAAATACTTATCCCAAACGTCGTGTGGCGTAGGTGCAAACATGCTATTCAATCGGCGATAGCGAAGAATGCAGGTCCCTTGAGGGTCTATCACGAAGCTAGATTGGAAGTAGAGATCAGGGAAGTGCGGGTCTAATTCATATACATTGCCACTTAGGTAAATATCGTATTGAACGGCGAGGGCTGAAAGAGCTTCATATTCTTTCCCCCCAATTTCAAAACAGGCTTTTTCTTGCCAAAGCGCAAAACTTTCGCCCGTTGGAAAGCCTGATGCAAAGTATTCTGGCAGCACAACTAAGCGTAAATCGTGACCAATAAATTGTTTAGAGGCTTCAATTTGCCGTTCAATGCGGTGGATATTTTCCAAAATCCGCACCCGCGCTGTTAACGGCGATAGCGCATTAATGGCGTGGCAGGTGGTTTGCAGGGCAAGGGCTTTATAGGCTTCCACGTTTTCAGGGATTAAGCAGTGAGGCGGCGGAGGCAAATATCTATCAATTGCAGAAAGACTTCGCGTTCATCTATGGTAAGGTCTTCAAAAAGTTGTTCATTTAGCTTCTTGCGGAAGGGCTGGAGCGTTTCTAACAAGCGAAAACCTTCTGGAGAGAGGGCGAGGCGCTTGCGGCGACGGTCTTCTTTGTCTTCTATTTGTATGGCAAGCCCTTTGTCTAATAACGTCGCAATGAGATTTGTTACATTGGGGCGGGAAACGTTCAGTGCACGGGTAATTTCTGCTGCCAAGACTTTTTTCTCATGTTCGCCATTCTCGAAAAGTGGCAAGTTTGGGTCTTTTGCCAGATATAACATAATCAGCCATTGTTGGGTGGTAATACCTAAGCCCTGGCTGATTTGGTCACGGCGGCGCTTGAGGGCATCTCCCAGCGCAATAAGGTGGAGAATTATGGATTCCTCTAAGCGTTTTTCTATCATAGATCGTGTGGTTTACGGGTGGATGAAACGGCGTTCAAATGCCTTATTTCAAAAGAATTTAGGACATTAGATCCACGATTTCTGTACCTGTAGGGTTAACCCAATCATTTTTAGATGAAATATACTTTAGAATCGTATCTATTGCCTGAAGACGGAACGGTAAACCACTGATATAAGGCGTAAGGGTGAGGCTAAAAACCCGTCCACCATAGGTTTCGGCTTCTTCGTAAAGGGCCTCGAACTGGTCTAAGACCTGTGTGACAAAGCTTTCTTCGGTTTGATGATATTCGATGATAATACGCCGATCCGAAAGTTCTTGAGAAACCGGCATGGCTATGATATTTCCTTGTGGGGTTTTCATCCAATATGGCAAGTCATCATTTGCCCAATCGCAAATAAAAGTACAACCTGCTTCTGCTACAAGAGTGGGCGTATCGAATGATTCCGAAAAAGCAGGCGAAAGCCAACCTTTTACTGCTTGCCCAGATCGGCTACGTAGCACCGATAAGGCTTCTGTGATGTATTTTGTTTCTAACTCCTTGTCCATTCCGCCATAATGCAGCGCATCCATATCCACACCATGTGCCACGACTTCATGCCCCGCTTTAACCACTTCGTCCAACAGTATCGGATACTTCTCTACCAAAGCCGAGTTGATCGCTATATTGGCACGAAGTCCATATTTTTCCAAGACGTTCATCAAGCGAAAAATGCCGACTCGGTTCCCATAATCGCGGGTGGTGTAATGCCGAAAATCGGGATAAGGTGTAACCATGCTGCCCGGTGCTTTGAAGGGCTTGCCCGATGGATTCAGCGGAAAAAACTCCAACGGAATGGTGATCATCACAGCAAGTTTTGCGCCATTTGGCAGTTGAAGTGGCGGGCGTTCAAAAAGGTTTGACCACGCATACAAGTCATGATCCATGTGATGACCACGCTTGGGGTATTGCAAAAAAAGATCGTCTAATGGCATGGCTTAAGCAGGTTGAGGAGTCCAAGCAGAGAAAGTATCGTAATAATGCGCGTAATAATAATCCGCAATTTCGCGGGCAGTTGTTACCCAAACGTCGGGATGGCTTGTGATGTATTGCAAGGCTTCTTCAAAGGCTTTGATGCGGTGTGGATGCCCCACAAGAAACGCATGGAGCGGAATGCACATCACGGTTCCACTTTCTTCCCCCTCCAAATACAATTGATCAAACTGTTTTTTCAACACATCACCATAATGACGTGGAGACATAAGGTAGGAATTGTAGCAAATGACATCGTTTACTTCGAGCGAATAGGGCATGGAGATCAATTGCCCTTTTTTGACTGAAATCGGTTGTGGCTGATCGTCTTGGAATAAGTCGCAGGTGTAGCGGATGCCATACTCGGCGATGAGGTCAAAGGTGCGCTCGGTGTGGGTCAGTGCCGGCGCAAGCCAGCCTGCGATGGTTTGTCCTGTTGCTTCTTTTACGGTACGGATCGAATCCTCAATGACGGCACGCTCTTGGGCTTCATCCATACCGTAGCAGTATCGGGTGTTGTAAATGCCATGCGAAAAAAACTCCCAATTTCGCTCGTTGCAGGCTTTGATGATTTCAGGATGGTGTTGGCACATCGCCACCGAGAGCGAGACACTGCCGCGTACATCATGCTTATCCATCGCTTCCATCATCCGATAATGCCCCACACGATTGCCATAGTCCCGCGCCGCATAACCAACGACATCGGGATTGGGTCTTGCCCAAGGCGTTCTTGATGGATTTTTAGGCGGATCAAGCTCATAAAACTCGATATTGGGCGCAACCCAAAAAGCCAGCTTTGCCCCGTTTTTCCAACGGATTTTCGGACGATTTTTATAGGGCCAATACGGATAGAGATGAGGGTCTCGCATCATGGGCGTTCGTACTTTTGAAGGTAATCAAGGACTTCGGTATAGGATACGACATCGGCATATTTTAAGAGCAAATCCGTTAAGTTTGCAAAGTGAAAGCTCTCATGTTTATCTGCTACACATTCTTCGGGAACGATGGTGCGATAGCCCCGCGAAAGGGCATCCACGGCACCTGCGCGTACACATCCCGACGTTGAGCCGCCCGTTAAAATCACGGTATCCACTTGATGCCAGACCAAGAGTGATTGTAAAGGGGTTTCAAAAAACGGGGACGGCATTCGCTTGCAATACACGGCATCGGTGGATTGCACTTCCAAGCGGTCGTCGAACTCGGCACGGCGACTTCCAAACTTGATATTTTGGAGCGAATCGGGAGTGTTAGTGCGCGTTCCCCAAACGCCTGCATCCTCGCCCGAATCCATGTAGGCAACATAGGTAAAAATAACGGGCAACTGCTTGGCACGTGCCAATTGATTGATTTGGTTGATGTAGGCAATTTGATTGGGATCGGTTTCGTAAGCCGTTTTAAACTCGTCGGTCTTGGTATAGGCTTTTTGCAGATCAATATTGACAATCGCCGCTTTTTTGCCGAAACCAAACTTCGCCCGCGTCGGGTTTGCCTTCACCTCGTAATAAATTTCACGGGCTGTTTTATGGGATAATTCCATCTTGTTTATTATTTAGCAGGTTGAAGCCAGTCCCCAATACCATAAGGGTCGGTCAATACGCCTGATACATGCTCGTGCCGAATTTTCCACGCCCCATTGATGTTGATTAAGACAAAAGTGGCGCGAAACGTATTTTCAAAATGCCGTCCGTTGATCACCACACGAAGGCGGATAATGCCCGCTACCCAACCCATTTCGGCAGTTTCTTGGCTAAACGGGCCTTCCAACCAATCTATGCTTTCGAGCGCAATCGCCGAGCGGCAAAAATCCGTCCAGCCTTTTTGGATTTTGGTAAAGCCAATGGTTGTCAGGCGTGGCCCTTCGAGGATTACATACGTTTCTTCGGAAGGGTCATACTTATCTAAAATGCCTAATAAGTCTTTGTTAATAATGGCTTTATAGTGGTCGTTTACAGCGTGAATCATTTACATTTCGTTGATTTCGTCGGCGATTTGGTGCATCGGCTTGTTGTTTTCGGGCTGGGCAATTGCTTCCAATTCTTGTTGAACAATACGGAGGATGCGGGCGCTGTACCGTGCGTGCCAAAGTTGTCGGGCTTCGGCGGCTTCGTCATCTGGGATATAGGCTTCGATCTCGTTTTGCGAAAGAATGCCTTTTTGTGCCAAAAGCCGTTCGAGGGTGTCTATCCGTTCGCGTGCCACCGCCAATTCGGTAGCCACTGCCAGGGTAATATTCAAGACCCGCTCTACAGCAGGGTCATTTAAAAAATAGGGGCGTGCGCCTTTGGCTTTGTTGCTCGCCATCAAAATCTCGTTCATGCTCGGTTCAAGGTCTAAGGTTATGAATGAGGTTTCCAGCCGCCAAATACGTTCCAGATGGGGCTTCGTCCGTAGTCCTCTTTGACTTGGCTATCTTGTTTCTTTTCGTCCAAGTCGTTAATGGCTTTCACGCCCACTTGCATAAAGTTTGCGCGTGGAACGCCCGCCTCTTCCATCAAATCTTCAGGTTGCAGGTCGTGCATGTGTCCCCAATAAGGTTCTGCATTGTAATAGGCATCCCAATCGCGCATAAACTGCTCGTAGTAACTCATTTCGGGCGTGTACTGCGGTTGCTCGATGTGTAAATTGAGGCCACCGGGGACTAAAACGCGGTTGATTTCGCCAAAAATGCGGTGGATGGCTTTGCCACCTGTTTCATGGAGAAACATGGTGGTTTGTACCCAATCAAAACTTGCGTCGGCAAATTCTGCCATATTTTCGGCATCTATTTGCATAAAGGTTACATTTTCAACGCCGAGCAGTTTGGCACGCGCTGCCCCATAGCGTAGCATCGGCGCACCTGCATCAATGGCAATGATTTCGGCATCGGGATACATTTGGGCAATGGGTAGCACATTATGCCCCAATCCACAGCCAATGTCAAGAATTCGTTTAGGTTGGAAATCGGGATAGGTTTCTTTCACCCAATGGGCAATGGCTTTGCCGCCGCCATCGGTCAAACGTCCCAACATACCACCAGTGGTTACAAACAAACCTGTATCGTAGTTGGCAGCGTTTGCAACATCGCCTTCTCGATATTCGGTGTGGTAACTGCCGGGCATCAAGTGGTTGTCCACATGTGCCAAATAAGGTGGGGTTTGGAAGTTAGGTTTTAGCACCAAGTTTTGGCTTGTTCCCAAGATTTTCTCCGCTTTTTCGGCGAGCGAATCCGCTTGGCGTAGCACCACCGAGCGTCCTGCTTGTTGGCGCATTTCCATGGTGCTTCTGCGGAGGGCTGCCCACGTTTGGTACATGGGGTCTTGGCTCATGGCGGTTTGCACTTCATGGCGATCTTGGAAGGTACGCCCATTTTCCTGTACAAACTTCGGTTCTACACGGTTATCGTAGGCGATCTTATTGCCCGGCGCAATGACCGTAGAAATAAAGCGGTTCAGGTTTGCCAGAAAATTATACCGAGCGCGTTCATCGTGGTCAAACTCTGCCATCATTTCGTGCCGCTGGAGTTTGGTGAACACAGGAGGAATTTGGTAACTCATATTGGGATCATTTTTAAAAGGTAACTATTTAGGAGGTGTCCATATTCGTCAAACTTATAGCTTACGGAGAACCATATCCACCACCACCGGGCAATTCCATCACCAATTCCTCGCTGGGCCAAAGTTTATCATGACCTTTGGGAGGCGTGAACCGTTTTTTGCCTGTTGCCGTGCGAATGAAAAGTTTGCCTTGTCGTCCTTCTTTTCCGCCAAAAAGCCCATACGCCCGATTGTTGATTTTCTCGGTTACATTGCTAATGTGGATGGGGTTAGCTCCAATGTTTTTGTAGGAAAAACGTTGTCCTTCCCCACCCTTGAACTGCCCTGCGCCCCCACTGCCTTTAATCAGGTTTTTCTCCGTTACCAAAACAGGCGCATCATGTTCAAAAACTTCTATTGGGACATTGGCGACATTGGTGGGATAGCACAAGGTTGGGCCACCGTCTTGCCCTTTTCGACCGCCATAGCCACCTGCCAAAAACAAATATTCTACAAACTCGCTTTCGTCAGCCCGTTTGCCGCTTAAGACCATCACCCAAACTGCCGCACCACAATCAGCTTGGACTTTATCAGGAACGGCTTGGCTTAGGGCACGCATGACAGGCGCATAGAGCAAATTGCCAGTTACATTCCGCGCCCCAAGCGGAGCTGGCTTTTGGGCATTGAGCAAAGAGCCTTCGGGAGCCCAAACATGAATCGGGCGAAAACTACCTTCATTATTGGGGACTTCTGGGCTAAAAACGCATTTAATGGGATAAGCAGTGTAAGCAAATACATAGTTTAGCACTGCATTGATTGCCAGCCGATGCGCGGGCGAAGTCCCTGTATAGTCCACCCAAACTTCGTCGTCGCGAATGGTTAGGGCGCATTGAAAATGAACGGGTTCTTTCAGTCCATCGCCATCGGCAGTGTAGGAAGCGTGATACGTGCCATCGGGCGCTTTTCGGATGGCTTCGCGCATGGCTTTTTCGCTGGCAGCAATGATTTGGCTACCGAGCGTATCTATTTCGGTGAGCTTGTTTTCTTGCATCAACCGATGCAGGGCGCGAATGCCTTGATCGTTTGCAGCGACTTGCGCTAAAATATCTCCTAGCGTCTGCAAGGAAGCCCGCACATTGGTTTCGATAATGCGGAAAATGGTTTCGTTTTTAAGGCCTGCTGCATACAGTTTAAGGGGTGGCAAGTACAAACCTTCTTCGTAAAAATCTTTGGCACCAGCACCCCAAAGCGCCCCGCCAATATCAGGGCTATGGGCAATACAGCCAATAAAACCGATTAGCTTGCCTGCATAAAAGATAGGCGAAACAATGCCAATATCGGGTTTATGTCCTGCACACAGCCAAGGGTCATTGGTAATCACCACATCGCCTTCCTGCCAAGCGTCTAAGGGGAAATGATCTTTAATCAAGGCTTTAACCAAAAAAGGCAAAACGCCCAAAAATGAAGGTACGCTCACGCTGCTTTGGGCTAAAGATTGCCCTTTTGTATCCATTAATACTACGGCAAAGTCGGCGCTTTCTCGCGTTACCGAAGAAAAAGCCGTGCGTTGCAAAGTCGTTCCAGCTTCATCCACAATCGAGATGAGGCGCGACCAAAGAATACTTAGCTCTATTGCGCTAAAAGTTACCGAATCCGCCATCTTATTCATCCTCCTTCAATTGGATTATGATATTTTTGAAGGCATCTATCGTTACTGTGCTGTTTTTCCCAGCGACAGTTGTACTCTCAAACTCTTCGATAATGCAGGGCCCTTCAAAAGCCCGTCCAATGGGCATTTGATAGCGGTCATAGACGGGCGTTTCTTCAAAAGATTCGCCCCAGAACACGGCACGATATCCTTTAAGCATCTGCTTGGATTCGCCTATCACCTGTTGTTGGGGCTGGAGGGCTGGCTTCGGTCCGCTCACTAAAACGCGCCACGTTACCGTTTCAATGGGGATATGGTCTATGCTGCGTCCGTAACGAAGCAAGTACTCGGTTTGAAAGTTTTGTTCAATGAGTGACAAGGAAACTGCGCTGAGTTCTCCAAAAGGAATTGCAACTGCAATTTCATGCCCTTGTCCCGCATATCGCATATCTATGGTCAGCTTGGTGGTGGCAGCTTCGGGGGTAATGCCCGCATTTTGGAGAAAAGCGAGTCCTTTTTTCTGCATAGCAACAAGCATCTGATTGGCTTTGTCCCAATCTAATCCCGCAAGGCGTGAGACGTAACTACCAATTTCTTCGGTGGCAATAGGACTCACCAAAAAGCCCAAAGCACTTAATACACCCGCCCCAGATGGTACAAATAAGGCAGGAGCGCTCATCAATCGAGCAACATGGAAGGCATGAACGGGACCTGCACCGCCAAACGCCATCATGGAAAAATGGCGTGGGTCTAAACCTTTTTCGAGGATATGCACCCGTGCGGCGTTTGCCATGTTTTCGTTTACAATACGGTGAATGCCCCATGCAGCTTCCTCCACCGAAATGCCGAGCGGATCCGCAATTTTCTCCCGAATCGCTTGGGTCGCCAAGTCCTTCCGCAAGGTCATCGTGCCGCCGAGGAAATAGTTCTCGTTCAAATAACCCAATACCAAGTCTGCATCGGTAACAGTAGGATTTTTGCCGCCCCGATTGTAACAGGCTGGACCGGGCGTTGAAGCGGCACTTTCGGGACCAACGCTCAATAAACCTAAGGCATTAAGGTGGGCAATGCTGCCGCCGCCTGCCCCAATTTCAATAAGATCAATAACCGGAATGCGCACTGGCAAGCCGCTTCCTTTTTTAAAGCGTTTCTCCCGCGCCGCCTCAAAATGGTTGGTGATTTCGGGCTGTCCATTTCGGATGATCGAGGCTTTGGCGGTTGTACCACCCATATCGAAGGCGACCAAGTCGGGCGGTAGCGTGTTTTGGGTTTGCCCCAATTGCGCCGAGAAAAAAACAGAAGCCATTGCGCCTCCTGCGGGACCACTTTCGAGAAGTTGGACGGGGTTTTTACGTGCGCCTTCGAGTGTGGTCAGCCGTCCTGCCGAATCCATAATGTGGATCACGCCTGTAAACCCTAAATCCTCTAACTTGGCTTGTAAGGTCCGTAAATACGTATCCATCAATGGCTGCACATAGGCATTCATGGCTGTCGCCGAACACCGTTCGTACTCCCGAATTTCGGGCATGGTCTCACTGCTCAGCGAGTAGGTAAGGGCAGGAAACTGTTTACGGATGACTTCACCTGCCATTTGTTCGTGCTTTGGATTGGTATAAGCATGTAAAAAACACACCGCCACACTCTGCACGCCTTTCTTTTGGAGCTTGGTTAGCGCCGCTTTAAGGTCTGCTGTTTCAATGCCTTGTAGCACATGCCCGTTTTTATCCAAACGTTCCGCGATACCGATTCGCAATGCACGAGGCACCAAAGGCTGTGGCATCGTTAGGTGAATGTCGTAGATGTCATAACGCATTTCGCGCCCAATTTCCAAGACATCTTCAAAGCCTTTCGTGGTAAGCAATGCCGTTTTTGCCCCTTTTCGCTCAATGACCGCATTCGTAACCAAGGTTGTGCCATGCACAATCGTCTGCACATCTGCCAAGGAAACTGCCGCATTTTGTAAGATTTGTTGAACACCATTCAAAATCCCAAGCGAAGGATCGGGGTATGTGGTGAGCGTTTTGGCAAATACCATGCGTCCGCTTGCTTCATCCAGCAAAACGAGATCGGTAAATGTGCCACCAATGTCAATGCCTAATTTCATCATCAATGATATTCTTCGCCTCCGCTTACGTTCATGGCTTCACCCGTGATGTAAGCCGCCTGATCGGATGCAAGAAAGGCGACGGCTTTGGCAATGTCCTCCACCATACCTGTTCTGCCCAAGGGATTTCGATCCCGAATGCCTTGCAAGTAGGTTTCGTAATCCAAGCCGAGTTTTTCGCTAAAGAATTTATTTTGCCAATGTCCAAGCCCTGTTGTGATATGGTTTGGACAAACCGCATTGACTCGAATATCATACTTGCCCAACTCAACCGCATTCGAGCGGGTCAGCCCCAACACGCCATGTTTGGAAGCGGTATAAGCCGCCGCAAACGGAAATCCTGATTTGGCGGCTTGGCTGGCAATATTGACAATGCAGCCACCGCGCCCTTGCGCAATCATTTGGCGAGTGGCGTGTTTGCTACACAAAAAAGTACCTTTGAGGTTTACATCCAAAACCGCGTCCCAACTACTTTCTTGAAAATCGGGGAAAGCTTCCATTAGATAGCCCACGCCCGCATTATTGACCAAAATATCCAAACCGCCCAATTCGGTTACGGTTTGATGGATTAAATGAGCAACGGAGGCTTCTTCGCGCACGTCGCACGTAATCGTGATGGCTTTTACGCCTAATTGACGGGCTGCCGCTGCAATTGCCTCCATTTCATCGGTTGCGCCAATATGCTCAGCCGAAAACTCTGCTCCTTTGGGCGCGCCAATATCGCTAATGACGACATGGCAACCTTCGGCGGCGAGCCGCAAGACAATGGCTTCACCGATGCCTTTTGCCCGTCCGCTTCCGGTTACAATGGCAACTTTTTCTTGTAATTGATACATCTTTTTCTCCTGCAAAATCTTATCCTGCAAAAGCATCTGCCATCATGAACAGTGGATTATCAGCAAAGGCTTGGAATTGTGCTGCTACACGCTGCATGGTTTCGCTACCTAAGTCGCCAAAAAGCCCGTCTAAATCGGCAACCTCGATCACTTCCACATAGCGATAAGGCGCAGGGGCTTCACTGCCCAAAACACCCGATGTGCGAAACACCTTGAAGGCTTCCACCGATTGCAGGCGTACCACGGTCGGTACATCTATTTCTTTTGCAAACTGTTCGTACTCCGCTTCCGAAACCCCTTCTTTGAGGTTAAAGAGTACAATAAGCGTTGTTTTTTTCATAAGATCAGGGGGTTCTTGGTTGCATAAACGTTTTGGCTGCACCAGAAAGCAAGCCTTGCACAGAATTAAGCAAGAACGTGGCTCCTTTTTCGATCAAAGCCTCTGCTTGGGCAGGCGTTCCTGCTACCGTTCCAATGATTTTATTCGCGCCTAAGACCACTTCAAAAATCTCGGCAATCACCGCATTCACTTCGGGATGAGCAGGCCCATCATAAAAGCCCATAGACATTGCCAAGTCTCGTGGCCCAATGATAAAGCCATCCACACCTTCGACCTGTACCATTTTGCGCAGGTTTTTCACGCCTTCGAGGTCTTCCACTTGCGGTAAAACAAGGGTTTGGGCATTGGCAAACGAAACATATTCGACTTGGGGCATTTTCATCATATAATCGGCTGCCCGAACAGGGCCAAGCCCGCGTTTACCCAAAGGTGGATATTTGATGGCCGCCACCAATTTTTCGACATCCGCCACCGAAGTACAACCCGGCATCATCACCCCCATCACACCCGCATCCATATATTGCAGGATCAGCGCGGTATTCAAATCCCCCACACGAGCTAATGGCGTACACCCGCTTAATTCGCAAGCCCGCACTAAATGGCTGATGTCGCTCGCGGTGATTGCGCCATGCTCGGCATCAATCATATAAAAATCCATGCCCGAAAGTCCCACATATTCGCAAATGGTGGCATCGGTTGTAGGCGAAATCACCCCAAAACAGGGCTTTCTTGCCAATAGTCGGTTTTTAAGTTGGTTTTCTTTCATGACAAAGCGCTCAAGCAATGAAAAGGCGTTTAATGCAATTCGTGAATGGAACCATCAGCAATTTTTTTGCGAATAAAGTTCATCAGGCCGCCTTCTGCTGCCACATCTGCTACAAAAGGTGCAACGGGAACAGAATGGAAGGCTTCACCTGTCCGCAAATTGAGAACCGTGCCAGACTCGGTATCCCATTCTAATTCATCGCCCGTCTGGCAGCTTTTCGCAAGGTCTCTGCATGTGATAAACGGTAAGCCATAATTGATGGCATTGCGAAATTGTAGTCGTGAAAAGCTATTGGCAAAAACAGCTTGAATGCCCGCTCCCATCAAACCCGCAACCACATGTTCAATGCTTTTGCCACCTCCTGCAAAGTTATGCGCCGCCACAATGAAGGTAAAACCACCCTCTACAAAGCCATTTTCGCGGTTAAATTCTTCGGCAACGCCTGCCATGACCCACTTGGCATTCTCAGCTTTGTCTATGGGTGAAGTCCAAAAACGCTGGATAATGATGTCATAAGCCATCACATAATCCGAAGCCACCCAGCACTTTCCTGTAATTTTAGCCATGTTCGTTTTGTCCAAGTTCGTTTGTTCAAAAGATTAGTAAGTTCCCGTTTCGCGAGGATCCGTAATTTCCCCCCGAATTGCTGAAGCGGCTACAACAGCTGGACTGGTAAGATAGATTTGGGCATTTTTACTTCCCATTCTCCCTTTCATATTGCGGTTTCCAGCACTGAGAACAATATCGCCATCGCCAGCAACCCCCGTATGAATACCCGCACAAGCCGCACAGCTTGGGGTATCAATCGCCGCGCCAGCCTCCACTAAGGTTTGGAGGTAGCCCCGTTTCAAGGCTTCGAGGTAAACGGCTTGGCTAGCAGGTACCACGATCATATTTACATCGCGGTGGATTTGCTTGCCTTCGAGAATTTCTGCCATGATGGCAAAATCTTCCACCCGCCCATTGGTGCAAGTTCCCACAAAGGCTTTATTAAACTTACGCCCCACGACTTTTTCAACAGGAACCGTATCATCCAATTTATCAGGTAAAGCAACTGTAGGACCAACATTGGTAACATCCACTTCGTAAACAGCATCATAATGGGCATCGGGATCGCTGGCAATCATTTCCCAATCGCCTTTTGCAACGCCCGATAAATAGGCTTGTGTAACCGCATCGGGCGCGACAATCCCGTTTTTAGCCCCTAGATCCACCGTCATATTGCATAAAGTCATGCGCCCTGCCATATCCAAGGCTTCAATGGCTTCGCCCGTAAACTCCAAGGTCTTATAGATCAAATGCCCGTTCCAGTGCATCATCCCCATAATGTGCAAACTCAAGTCTTTTGCCATGACATAAGGCTGCCAAGTTCCTTTAATCACAAACTTGACCGATTCTGGCACACGGAACCAGCATTTGCCCGTCGCCATAGCTACCGCCGCATCGGTTACACCAATCGCATTTCCAACCGCCCCCACAGCACCATAGGTATTGGCGTGCGAATCTGTTCCAATGCTCACCTTGCCCGGCAAAACATGCCCTTGCTCCACCATGATTTGATGGGCAATCCCTTGACGACCTAAATCATAGAAATAAGCAATCTCGTGTTCCTTGACGATCTGCCGCCAGCGGTTGAGCATGGTGGCAAACTGCTCATTAGGCGGTGGAACCAAGTGGTCGCTTACACAAATGACCCGTTCTTTATCAAACACTTCGTTCACCCCCAGAGAGCGAAACTGCTTAAAACATTGCTCGCCGAGGTAATCCATTGTCATGATGCTATGCACATCCACCCACACCAATTGGCCGGGAACCACTTTATCCCGACCGCTATTGAGGGCCATTATTTTTTCGGTAATCGTCATTGGGATCAAAGGAATAGAGGCTTGGAATCAAAAAAGCCCGCCGACTTAAAAGCAGCAAAGGGGAAAAGGCAGCCGGCGGACTGAAGGGGAATTAATGGTCGCTACGAGAAGGCCCACTGGTACGCAAGTTGGGCAAATCATTCCAAAACTTAGGATCAATCTCATCTTGGGTGGCCACACGCCGTTCTTCAATCATGGTAATGCCTTGGAACTCGTCATTTTCCGTCCAGCGCCAATTCCGTACCCGATGCGTTCCATCGCCAATCAAATCAATCATTTCAAAAAGTTTGGAGCCGGGGCGGTTCAAGTAGGTCCAGATCAAACAAACGCTGTCTTTGGTTTCCCAAGAGTAGCCTTGAATGCGGGGGCTATCAAAAATTAGAACCCCTTCTTCGTTGAAATGGCACACCCCAAAGTCATGACATTCTTGATGCCCATCCGCCCAGAAGTATTGATTTACTTGGTGATAACTTCCGTCTTCATTCAATTTGATCGTTAGGCGGCTTTTCCATTCATTGGTTTTTTCGCCTTGCGCATTGATACGGATGTAGGTGCCTTCCCAAATGCCCGTGTGTTTCGGGAAAAGTCTTAATTCGGCCATAGCATTATTTAGAATAAAGGAATTAAAGGGTATCGTGAACGGGGTAAGGAAGATTTTATGTTGATGGTTCGTAAAACCAGATATTTTGCTTTTGAAAGCGTTTACAACTACTTGTTGGCTTGGAATGTACATACGCATTTCAAAAAACGATCTTCATTTATTCATGTGAATAATGTTCTTAGCACAAAGTTAACAGTTAAGGTAGTTAACTGTCAATTAAATTTACGATTAATTCTTAGAGCCTTAAAGGATCCTCAACCATGCAAGTTTCCCCCCTAAAAGAGTTCCGATATGGCTGGCCAGTCGTCTTTGCGTCTGCCATCGGCATTGGCTTGGGCATGTCGCCTTTACCTATTTATACCCTCGGTGTGTTCGCCGTTCCACTTTCACAAGCCTATGGTTGGCGGATGGATCAAATCATGCTGGCCATGCCCATTTTTACCTTGGGTGCGCTGGTGGTTAGCCCTTTCATCGGGTTAATTGCAGACAAGAGAGGGGTTCGACAAACGGTTTTAATCTCACAAATTGCGTTTGGGCTGGTTTTTATGGGGTTTGCGCTTTCAGGTGGCAGCCTCCCCCTTTATTTCTTGCTCTGGGCTTTGCTTTCGCTTGCGGGGGCTGGCACCTTGCCGATGACGTGGACACGGGCGGTCAATAACTGGTTTCAAGAAAATCGGGGGTTGGCTCTGGGCTTGGCTTTAGTGGGGACAGGGATTTTTGGCAGCCTCACCAAGCTATGGGCGGGCTACCTTGTTGGAAAACTGGGCTGGCAGATGGCGTATGTCGGGGTTGGTTTACTGCCCATTTTAGTGGCCTTCCCCCTTACTTGGCTGTTTTTCCGCGACACCAATGACCCGAAGGTGGCGGAGAAAGTGGCCGAACTCCGACGGAATACGGCCCAAGTTACTGCGGGTGAAATACAGGGGCTCAGTTTGGGAGAAGCCATGAAAGAATGGCGGTTTTGGCTGCTGGGCTTTTGTTTTGTGTTGATCTCGTTTGCCGTTGGCGGGCAAATCCCCAACTTAGAAAAACTGCTCAGTACCAAAGGTTTTGACCCCACAACCGCGATCATTTTAGCCAGTTATATGGGCTATGCAGTGGTGGTTGGGCGCTTGGTAGGAGGTTATTTGCTGGATCGTTTTTGGGCCCCTGCGGTGGCGGCAATTATGCTCAGTTTACCTGCTTTGGGATGCTATTTATTCATGCAACCTGAATTGACCTATGGCATGGCGGTCTTTGCCGTAGTCATTTTGGGCTTGGCGGCAGGGGTCGAGTATGACTTTATGGCCTACCTCGTTACCAAGTACTTTGGGATGAAAAACTATTCAGCCATTTATGGTGCTTTATATAGCTTTTTTGCCCTCGGTGCAGGTTTTGGTCCCTACTTCTTCGGGCTTTCTTTCACCCAAAACGGGCATTATAACACCATTTTACTTTATTCAGCCCTTGCATTTATTGCGGGCGCATTGCCTTTGCTCTTGATGGGAAAATATCGCAGTTTCGCGGAAGAACCCGCAAGGTAGTCCTAAGCTTTGTTTTCATTTTACCTCCATTTGGTTTTGCTTCATCTAAACCCCAAACATTATGAACTTCAAACCTTTCGGTAAGGCCTCGCCTGTGCGGGCTGTTTTATTCATCTGCTTATGCCTGCTTTTTAGTGTACAAGTTTATGCCCAACATAGGGTGCAAGGGCGGGTTACAGGTACGGACGGACAAGCTTTAATTGGTGTTGTCGTCAAAGAAAAAGGTGTCAATAACGGCACTACAACGGATGTAAATGGGAAATATCAGCTCAGAACGCGGTCTGGAGATAGTAGCCTGATGATTAGTTTTGTGGGGATGAAAACCATTGAAGTCGCGGTTTCTAATCTTGCAACGGTGGATGTAACGATGGAAGAGGATGTGACCAATCTCTCGGATGTGGTGGTAACAGCGAGCCTTTCCGAAAACCGCAAGTTGGAAACACCTGCTTCGGTAGAATCTGTGGACATACGACGTCTGGAGTCGCTTAAGCCCGAAGCCTATAATGAAGCTTTGCAGAACCTACCCGGCGTAATGGTGAACCAAAACCAAGGCCGTCGTAACAATATTCGATTGCGTGGCTTCCCGGATGGCACGCCGTTGGGTGGGATGGCCTATACTGCGGTCTTGCTGGATGGAATCCCCGCACTAGGAACACCAGCGAAACTTCCCGAAAACGGCTTTGGATTTGATACCAATATTGACCGCGTGGAATTGGTAAAAGGCTCTGCGGCCACGTTGTTTGGACGCGGCGCGGCGGCGGGTGTGGTCAATATGATTACCCGTACTGGCGGCGAAAAAATGAGCGGCTCTGTGCGTCTGACCAATTATAATGACATCCTTGATAAGGGTGGGTTTAATTATCGCTTAGACTATAACCTTAACGGACCAATCACCAAGCAACTCCGCTACAATGTGGGCGGCTGGCTTTTAAATGATTCTGGCTTTCGGAATACCGGCTACAATGACGAGGGGATGCAAGTGCGGGCAAACCTTGACTATCTCTTGGCCGAAAATCGCGGTAGCATTCGCTTCTATGGACAATATGCCGATTTTAATTTCCAAAACTTGACCGACGTAGCCGTTAATGCCGAAACACTGAAATTGGCGGACGGTTGGAAAAATACGGATACCTATAACTTCCCCTTTAGCAACGAAATAAACTACCGCATTCGCGTTCGGAACTCCACCAACCCAGCCACCCAAGTTTCCCTCTTAGACAGCAACGGAAAAGAAATTACACGCAACTTCGGTGATGCGCTCGCGGGTGGCTCATATGCCAAAGGCTATCATGCTGGAACACGCCTCCGATTGACACTGGGTGCTGGTTTTCAGGTCGAGAACCACTTACGTATTCAGAAAATGGGCACTGGTGTGCGTTATGCCTTTGCCCTGCCTGCTTTCTATAATGCCAATGTGGTGTCGCGCCTGCTATTAGATGGCGATAGCGACGATGATGAACTGATCAATGATCTTAAGATCAACAAAACCTTTGAGGGGGCCAATTCTCGGCATAAAGTATCCGCTGGCTTCTACTATTCATCCATCAACCTTTTGCCCGAAACCTACAGTTTGGTTCACGGCAGTAGTACCAACCCTAATGATTTAAAACTACTCAGCTTCATCACAGGCGCGCCCATTGCGAAAGATGCAACAGGCAATTATCCAATCCAAAACGGCGGTATTACACGGCGCGGCGACTATACCGAGGCTGTTAAAGCCTTCTCCTTTGGCGATGAAATGAAAATCGGCGATAACTTGAACGTTTTGGCCGGCTTCCGTTACGACCTGTTGGATATTGACATGTCCGAAACCAAGTTTCCTGCAGATAAAGCCCTTACACGGGTAGAAAAATTCCAAGATTGGTCTGCAACACTCGCTGCCAACTACCAACTTTCAACAAGCGCGGCGATTTACGGCAACCTGAACCGCACTTTCCGTATGCCTGACTACTCGGCCTTTACTTCTTTGGAATGGACCAGTGCAACCGATCAAAAGTTGTTACGTGCACCAAATGGGATCGAAAAAAATGAAATTATTTATAACGCGGAATTGGGTTATCGGAATGCTTTTGGCGATTTGTCCATAGATGCCGCTGTTTTCTTCACCCAAATTAACAACCGTTTGGCCGCCATTTTTGAGAATGGTATTTTGCAATCCAAACCTTTGGGTAGCAACCGAATTACGGGTGGGGAAATTAGCCTTAACTACCGCCCACAAGCCATTCGTGGATTGAATCTGGCAAGTTCTCTTACCTACCAAAATGCCATTTTTACCGACTTTAAAATCTCGACCACCGCAGATCCGAATAAAGACTTGTTTGGAAACGTGATTGTACAAGAAAGCGATAAGGTCTATACCATTAACCTAAAAGACAAGTCTTTGCCAGGCGTGCCAAACATGATGCTGAACCTCTTGGCGGACTATAGCCACCAATATTTTGGGGTTGACTTGGGGTATAATCTCATCGGTGAGAGCTACCAAGATGCCACCAATATTTTAAAGCTTCCTGCCCTGACCAATATCAATGCAGGTGTATATGGCAAGATTCCAGTGGGCAAAAACATCGTCCGAATTGGGGCACAAGCCAAGAATCTGACGAATGAGCAAGCCTTGGTTAACATTGCGGGTGTATCTGATAACGACACCATCCTTCGCCGTAAGCAAGGCAGCACTGCATCGGGTGTGACCGGAACCTTGGCACATGGCTATGTACAGTTACCACGTCGCGTATTGTTCTATGCGTCCTATACCTTCTAATTGAGGGCTTGAAAGCGCCAAAACAGGTAGTGCGCTGTCTTTTCCTGATTAAACTCTATGGGGTGGGCTTTATATTCACACGGTTCACCCCTTTTTTAACTTATCGAGTTTGTGTTATGCGTTTATTTAATCGTGCTGTATGGCTCGCCAACCTTTGCTGGTTTTCCTTTGCCGTTTTACAGACGGGTTGTAGCCATTCTTCCCAAACCCTTGCGCCCAAAGCCGCTACCGTGCCGCCTTTAGACCTTTCCAAGCCTGAAGACAATATGACGGCTTTTCTCAAAATGCGGATTACAACGGAGTTAAATAAAGAAGTGTATTTTTATGCTTCGGGCAAGATTTATTCCTTTGTACCAGGTGAGCGAGACCGCCCTTTGTTTGATTTTGAGATGTATAACGTTGGAAAAATCGTGCAAACGGAAGGGGGCTACCAAATGCTGACCCGCGAAGTGGGCTTTTATAAAGACTTAAAAACGGGCGAATACTTAGCCAAATGGGAAAACCCTTGGACGAAAAAAACCGAAGAGGTGATCCATGTCTGGAATGATCCCGTAAACCAAAAATTTCAATTGGAAAGCCCACGCGGAAAATGGGCAGTGCCTTACACCATGTTGGGCGACCGTGTGGTGATGAATAATGACATTTTTCTGACCTATCCTTCGCCCCTAAAAGTGGCAGAATACCCCGAAAACTCGGCATCGGATACCTACGAAGCAGCAGAACTATTCCAATTCTTCGCCAACAAAGCCGATTTAGACAATCCCGCCATCCAAAATGCACCTGCCGAAGTTTCATGGACGCGGATGGGGCCTTGGCTGCCTTGGATGGGCATGGGACAACGCACAGGTAGCCTTGTCTATCAAACGAGAGGCTATAAAGTAAAATCATGGGACGCACTGCCTAAGCAAATGCGCGATTTTGTGATGAACAATTTCCCCGAATTTAAGCACGCACCTGATGCCAATACTGCCGAGAACGAAACCAGTTGGACGTATTTCAAGAAACTGAAAAGTGCAAAAAAATAAGTGGGAATCCCAATTCTTATAGAAGAGCAAGGTTTACGGGATGGCTTGCAAACCCTGCCCATTCTGGTTCCGCTTGAAATAAAAGTGGCTTGGGTACAACGCCTGATCGAGGCGGGGCTTAGGCGGATTCAGGTAACTTCCTTTGTGCATCCGCGCTTTGTGCCACAAATGGCAGATGCCGAAGCCTTATTTGCCCAATTAGGGCAGCCCTCAGATGTGGTTTTGAGCGCATTGGTACTTAATCAAAAAGGCGTAGCCCGTGCGATAGATGCAGGGGTTCGCCATTTAGCCATTTCTCTTTCGGCAAGTGAAACGCACAGCCTGAAAAATACCCGCATGACCTTGGCAGCGGCAAAAGCAGACTTTCGCGAAAACCTACGATTGGCACAGCAGCACCACATCACCGTTCGTGCGGGTATTCAGTGTGCGTTTGGTTGTCGCTATGAAGGTCAGATTGATCCTCAACACGTCTTGGATTTGGTGAAACACCATATGGACGCAGGCGCAAATGAGATCGCACTTGCCGATAGTACGGGCATGGCAAACCCGCGCCAGTTGAAGGCGTTGATGGAGAAAGTTTTGGACGTGGCAGGCGATTTACCCGTTTCTTTGCATTTGCACAATACCGAAAACAAGGGCTTGGCAAATGTGTATGCGGGTCTGGAAGCAGGCGTTCGGCAATTTGATACAGCTTTTGGCGGTCTGGGCGGCTGTCCCTTTATCAAAAATGCAACGGGCAATATCGCCACCGAAGATACGGTTCATCTGTTGCACCAAATGGGCTATGAAACGGGCTTAGACCTTAAAAAACTGGCAAGCTTAAGCCAAGATATTGCCCAATTTTTGGAAATGCCTTTACCGGGTGCGCTTTATAAACTCATGCAAGAACCGATTCAGGTTTGCTAAATCCTTGCAAGCCCTCAATGCTATAAAAAATGCTTACAACAGCCGAGAAAATCTTAAGCCAAAAAGCCGGCAAAACTGTTCGTGCGGGCGAATTGGTGGTGGTGTCCGTAGATGGGGTTATGGCAACCGATACGACTGCGCCCAGCGCTTTAAAAGCCTTCGAGAAAATGGGCGGACGAACCGTTTGGAATCCAAACCATTGCGCTTTGGTGATAGACCATGCTGCGCCTGCCCCGAATGAGCGCATCGCCAACTTGCACCAGCTTATGCGCGATTTTGCTAAAGCACAAGGCATTCGCTTATTTGAAATTGGGGAAGGCATTTGCCATCAAGTGATGGTGGAACAGCAATATGTACGCCCCAACGAAGTGTTTATCGGTGCAGATAGCCACACACCGACCTATGGCGCACTCAATGCTTTTGCGTGCGGTGTGGGTTCAACGGACTTGGCAGCGGTAATGCTGACAGGTCAAATCTGGCTCAAAGTCCCGCAAACGATTCGCATTCGTTGCACGGGGCAGTTGCCACCCCATGTTAGTGCAAAAGATTTGGTGTTGTTTTTAACGGGCAAAATCGGCATTTCGGGCGCAACGTATCAAGCCATTGAGTTTGAAGGCGAGGCGTTTGCCCAGATGAGCCTTGCCTCTCGGATGTGTGTAGCGAATATGGTTGCCGAAATGGGCGCAAAAACCTGTTTTGTTCATCCCAAAGGCTTATCACTGCCCTACGAATTTGAAGCCCTTTCCCCCGATGACGGTGCTACCTATGCCGCCACCTATGAATTTGAAGTGTCTGCGCTGCAACCCCAAATCGCCGCACCCGAATCACCCGACAATGTGGGCGACCTCACACCCCACTTAGGAAAACCGATCCAATATGGCTTTATCGGAACCTGTGGCAATGGTCGTTTGGAGGACTTACAAGTTGCCGCCGCTGTACTAGCAGGCAAACGCCTTGCTTCAGGAACGCGCTTGGTCATTGCTCCCGCATCCCGTGCCGTTTTCTTGGCAGCGATGAACGATGGAACGGCGCAAACCTTAATTGAAGCGGGCGCAAGTTTTATCACGCCCGGTTGTGGACCTTGTGTAGGCAGCCACGAAGGGGTTCCCGCCGATGGCGAAACCGTGATTTCGAGCGCCAATCGGAATTTTAGAGGCCGCATGGGCAATCCACGCGCTCATATTTACTTGGCTTCGCCTGCAACCGTTGCCGCCTCTGTTTTGCACGGATACATTGCAAACCCTTAGAAATTATGGAACTTAGCCAAAAACCGATTCGCCAAACGGCGGTTATTTTAGCCATTGTTGCCTCTGCCTTGGGCTTTTTTGTGGACTTATACGACATCATTATTGTCAGTGTGGTGCGCCGCGCCAGCCTGCTTTCGGTTGGCGTGCCAGAAAGCGAACTTTTAGACAAAGGCGTTCTATTGCTCAATGTGCAAATGGCGGGCATGTTGATTGGCGGTTTTTTATGGGGCATTTTGGGCGATAAACGCGGGCGCTTGTCTGTGCTTTTTGGCTCTATTTTATTGTATTCGGTAGCAACTTTGGCAAATGCCTACGCCCCAAACTATGAATGGTTTTTAGCCTTACGCTTTTTGGCAGGTGTTGGCTTGGCGGGCGAACTGGGGGCGGGCATTACCTTGGTTGCGGAGCAGATGCCACAAGGAAAACGGGGCTTGGGTCCCGCCATCATCGGTTCTTGTGGCATGTTGGGCGCTATTTTTGGGGCATACATTGGCGGGAACTACTCATGGCAATTCACTTATCAACTGGGCGGATTTATGGGATTTGCGCTACTTTTGCTGCGGCTCGGGGTCTTGGAAAGCGGGCTTTACGAAGGGCTAAAAGAGAAAACCCACAACCGAGGCAATCTCTCGATTATTTTTAAAAATCCTTATCACTTTAAACGATATGCAGCGGTTATTCTGATGGGATTTCCGGGCTGGTTTGTGAATGGAATCGTGATGACCTTCACCCCCGAAATTGCCCGAAGCATGGGCATGTCCGAAATTCCCAGTGTCGCAACCGTATTTAGCGTGTTTTTTATTGGATTTACATTTGGCGATTTTTCGTGCGGACTGTTAAGCCAATGGCTACAAAGTCGCAAAAAAGCCATCTTAGGCTATCTCCTTGGTTTTACGCTTCTTGTGGGGATTTATTTTATTTGGGGCTTCCAATCTGTTGCCCTTTATTACACCATTTTCTTGTTCATGGGCATCAGCGTGGGTTATACGATTGTATTGCTTACGAATGCCGCCGAGATGTTCGGCACGAACATTCGTTCCACCGTTACGACTTCCTCTTTAAACCTCTTGCGGGCTTCCGTTATTCCCCAATCGCTTTTGTTTTCGGCTTTGGTGCCTTCCTTGGGCGCAGCGAATGCCGCCATTATCACGGGCATTTGCTCCTTAGCCTTGGCTTTTTACGGATACACCCAATTGGAAGAAACCTTCCATAAAGACTTGGACTATGTTGATGAATAATCCTGCGGGGAAAGCCCACGTCTATGGCGATAACATAGACACCGACCGCATCATTCCGGGCAAATACACCAAAACCTTAGATGTACAATCCTTAGCCGATCATGTTTTGGAAGACCTCGATCCAGACTTCCGCCAAAAACTGACCGTAGGCGATATTTTGGTGGCAGGCGATAATTTTGGCTGTGGTTCTTCGCGGGAGCAAGCCCCTGTAGCGCTTCAAACGGCGGGCGTTTCGTTGGTCATTGCCCGATATTTTGCCCGTATCTTTTTCCGAAATGCCATCAATATCGGCTTACCTGCCATGGAAATCCCCGATCATGATATTGCCAATGGCGACCGCTTAGAAGCCGATTTACAACAAGGCACCGTGCGCAATTTGACAACAGGAAAAATCTATCAAGCAGCGGCTTTGCCCTCTGTTATGTTCCACATTTTACAAGAAGGAGGCTTGGTCAATTACCTCAAAAAACACGGCTCGTACCAAGCCCTCTAAATGATTTATCTGATGAAAAAACAACTACTTATTTGGGCGTTTCTTTTGATGGTTTTGCCTTTACAAGCCCAAAATCTCAATGCCGACTGGCAGCGCCTCAACAAGCTGTTTACGGGCGAGTTCAATAACTTCCAACAAGTTTGGCAAGAGCGTGAAGATGTCATTCCCGATTCTTTGGTGCATGAGCATATTCATTCCATTTTTAAGCCCGTTTCTATTCCTGCACTCGGTGCAAACGTGTTCTTTGTCAAGCAGTACATGAACGGCGATCCCAATAAGGTCTATCGGATGCGGGTCTATCAGTTTGTGCCAGACAAGAAGGAAAAAGCCATTCGTTTGGACATTTATTCGTTCAAGGACAAAGCCGACGAAGAGCGGTTTAAGCTCGCTGACGAAAATCCAAGCTTGCTTACTTCGCTCACCTCCGAACAGTTCACCAGCGTTCCGGGTTGCAGCGTCTATTGGAAGAAGCAAACCAATGACGAATTTATCGGCACGATGAAGCCCCGCGCCTGCAATTTTGTCTCGCGGCGTACCAATAAGCGCATTTACATCACCGATACGCTCAAGCTCAATGCCGAAGAAATTTGGATCAGCGACCAAGCCACCGACGAGGACGGGAAATATGTGTTTGGGCATAAAGGCAAGATCCCGCATAAACTTCGCCGCGTGCGTCCCTTCAAAGGCTGGGTAGCGATTGTGAAAGACGGAACCGACCGCGACAACATTCAAGACAGCGATTATGTCTTTATCCCTGATCTAAAACTGCACGATCAAGGCGTTAAAAAGCGCATTACGCTACCCGATGGCACGGTTACGCCTTATTCCTTCGAGCTTTCGCAAGTAATCTTCCAGAAAAAAACGCCTGTGATGAAACTCGCCATTTATGAAGATGGCAAACCTAAGGCGCTTTCTTATACATGGACCAACCCCGAAGCAGAACGGATTGGCATCAACCTCCGTTGGGTACAAGTGGGCTTAACTTTGGTGAAGGAATAAATGTAAAACTCGAATGACAAAACCACTTCAAGGGATTCAAGTTTTAGAATGTACCCATGCCGTAATGGGACCTTCTGCGGGTTTGCTTTTGGCAGACATGGGCGCGGAAGTCATCCATATTGAGCCACTCGAGGGCGATGCTACGCGGCGGCTCAAAGGCTTCGGTACAGGCTATTTTACCTTTTTTAACCGCAATAAAAAAAGTTTGGCGCTCAACCTGAAATCTGAAGAAGGACGGCAGATTTTTTATGACTTGGCGAAAAAAGCAGACATCATTTTGGAAAACTTTGGTCCTGGCACGATGGAGCGCTTGGGCTTAGGCTATGAAACGCTTTCCGCTCAGAACGAACGCCTGATTTATTGCTCGCTGAAAGGTTTTTTGGCAGGCCCCTACGAAAAACGCCATGCGATGGATGAAGTGGTGCAGATGATGGCAGGCTTGGCCTACATGACAGGACGACCAGGTGATCCACTCAGAGCAGGCAGTTCCGTTGTGGACATCACAGGCGGCATGTTTGGCTATATCGGCATTTTATTGGCGCTCTACGAACGGCAACAAACGGGCAAAGGCAAGTTTGTGCAAGCCTCGCTTTTCGAGACAGCGGCTTTCCTGATGGGGCAACACATGGCCTATAGTGCTATTGGGCAAGAACCCGTTCCGCCGATGCCCGCCCGCGTGAGCGCATGGAGCATTTATAGCATCTACGACACCGCCGACAATGAAAAAGTCTTTGTCGGTGTCATCAGCGAACGGCATTGGGAAAAGTTATGCACCGCTTTTGGCTGGCAGGATTGGCTACAAGACGAGCGTTTAAAAAACAATAACTTACGAATTGCAGAACGCGACTGGTTTTTGCCTGAATTGGCAGCACGTTTCAAGCAATTTACCAAAGCTGACATCATTGAACGCTGTGAACGAGCAGGTCTTCCGTTTGCGCCGATTGCCAAGCCCGAAGACCTTTTTACTGATCCCCAAATGACGCACGGGCAAAACCTCCTTGATGTCAAACTGCCTGATGGACGCAGCGCCTCCCTCCCCAATTTCCCCTTAAACTATGGCGGAGATCGCGCCCAGAAATACGCCGATCCACCGAAAACAGGCGAACATACCACCGAAGTTTTACAACACCTTGGGCTTTCTGAGTCCGAACTTTCCGAATTACGCAACAAAAATATCATTGCCTAATCCTATAAAAAACAAACCCATGATACGCCTTGGACGCTTCCCTTTATCCCTCTTGATCTTGCTCTTTGTTTGCACCCCAACCTTCGCCCAAACCTTACCCGATACAGGCATTTCAGGCGTATATGAAGTGATGATGGGCGTTAAAAACCGCACAGAAGCCATTCGTTACTTTGGCGAGTTTGGTTTTGCCGTTGTGGATAGTGCCAAAATCTCGGCAGATCGTGCACAAGCCTTGTACAATGTGCCATCGCCCCTCACCTCCTACCGCTTGCAAAACGGCGATGTGGACAGTCATGGACTCTTACGCATCTTTGTTTGGGAAAAACCGCTGGGCAATGGTGTGGGCTACTCAACCCCAGAAACCATCGGATCACGCATGGCCGTCATGAAAACGAGCGACATCATGCGGCTCTATGACATTTATTCCCTTGCCCGTGCTACCAAACAGCCGTGGTTGCCTACCGAACCTATCGCCGATGATTTATTTGGGCTCAATAAAGAAAATAAGTTTGACTTTTTTAAGCGCCCCGCTTTAGTGCGGGAAAATGCGGTTTATGGCGAATTTTTCAACCACGTTTTTTTCCAAAGATCGGGCTATCATATTGAAGGATATGGCACCATAAATCCCAAAGCGCCCCTTAAAACCAGCGAATTTACCCATCATGACTTCTTTATCCAAGCTGAAAATATGGAAGCCATTTCCTACCTTTCTACGGCATTAGGGCTAAAAGCAGAAGGTGCGCCCGAAGTGGACGGCGATTGGCTACGAGGCCCCAAACGGGTGTTTATGATGGAAGATGGCTACACCCATTGGTATCAAGGCTTTGTTTCTCCTAATAATATCTGTGGAAAACTCAAGTTTTTTATCCCGCGTGCGCCAAAACCAAACCGTTCTCAACACCAACGCGTCGGCGAATTGGGCATTACGCTACATTCTTTTTATGTTCCTGATCTCAAAAAAGTGCATGATTTGGTCGTGGCAGATAAACGCCTAAAAGCCACCGCGATTCAGAGAAATGAGTTTGGTGAATTGAGTTTTGTTTTCTCCGATCAAACGGGCTGTACATGGCAAATTATAGAGAAAAAATCGGTCAAAAAACAGCCTGTAAAAGTGCTGAAAATGGAATTTGTGAATGAATAAACCAGCTTTTACCATTTGCAAATAGGAACCCCAGCCTGCTTTCAGCCATTGTTAGCTGACACGACATCGCACACCAGCGGTGCCGTTTTTCGTAGCCTCATCGGAACACCGTTGCGCGGAGCGGCGTTTACGAAACGACTACAAAACCGAACCAACAACGTTATGACGACATCTCTAAACCCATCGCCCGAATTAAAACAACTCCTCAAAGAAGCAATGATCGAAGCGTTACAAGAGCAGCGTCTATTATTACACGAAGTCGTTACGGAAGCCTTGTTAGACATTGGGCTTGGTGAAGCCGTTAAAGAAGGTTTGGAGACCGAATATGTAAGCCGCGACGACATTTTCCAACTTCTAACGCCTCCTGTGCAATGAATGTATTGTTTCGGAGCAGTTTCCAGCGCGACTTGAAACGCCTCAAAAACGATCTCATTTTAGAAACGGTACGGGAAACCATTTTACAGGTCGAAAATGCTGCTGCGCTACAAGACATACACAATCTTACTAAAATATCTGGCTACGACGGATATTATCGAATCCGTATCGGCACACATCGCATCGGCGTTTTTGTTACGGACGATGCCATCGAATTTGTGCGGTGTTTAGCACGAAAAGACATCTATCGCTACTTTCCTTGATGTAACAACTGTGATAGACGGGGACATAGTGGGCAGCATTTGCGAAGCCACGAAACATAACCAACAACGCAATGACTACAGATGCAACTCTTTTCGCCAAAATCCACACACTTCCGCCTGAGTTGAAGGCAGATGTTTTGAAGTATATAGATTTCTTGCTATTTACTCAAAACCAAGAAAATGAAAAACCTAAAATGGAAGCACAGAAAACACCCAAAGCAGGTTTCGGACGTGTGCAATATGTGATGTCCGATGACTTTGATGCGCCCTTAGAAGACTTTGCGGAGTATATGTAATGAATTTGTTTATGGATACGCATACATAGATAATCGCCGAATCTATTACATCTACGATGCCAAGTTCGTCTATCATGCTGGCCACCAATCCTAAGTAGCGAATATCTTTACTCGTTACTGTCGTTTCCATAAGCCCAATAAATGCTAAAATACACCTTCCACAGGTAGGGAATGTCAGCTATAGAATACTTTCTCTCAGGAATGCCATAAAAAACAGCCACTCCGTATAACAGGAATGGCTGTTCTCAGGCAAGAGGGCGCAGATTGAATTAAAAACTTATGGCTTACTTTAGCAACTGTATTTGTTTGGTAACGGAATAATTTCCAGCCGTTATGCGATAAAGATACGTACCACTTGGCAAATGTCCCGCATCAAAGGTTACTTGGTGGCTTCCCGCTTCTTGGTATAAGCCATTCACCAATTTTGCCACTTCTTTGCCTTGTAGGTTATACACCGATATTTGCACATTCGAGGCTTTCGGCAAGGTATAACTTAGGTTCGTACTCGGATTAAAGGGATTGGGATAGGCACCGCCCAATAAAGGGTTTGGCTCCGCTGCTGTGGATTGTTGGCTGGTTTTGTTTTCAAACTCCATAACCAGTTCAACGATATTGCCAATTTCGTCATTCACCAGAGTTGCCGTCTTACCAAGAAGGACTTCATCAATAGTAATGTCTATGATATTCCCTATTTCATCACCAACAGGATTTACAATGCCGCCAAGTACATCTTCAATAACAACATCAATAACGCCGCCAAGATCATCTACTTCTACGACATCAATGCCATGGAAATCTTCTTCTTCAACATCATCTGGGCCAATAAATTGGGCAGCGGTGCAAGTGCCATCGTTTTTTGTCAGCAAGAAAGTATCCTTATGAATTATAGCCTTGCGAGAGGGATCGGAAGTACAACATCCGCCGTCTCCGCATTGTATCATCGGCTTGGAGGTTTTTATGATACGTCCCAGATCGGCTTCTCCATTTTGTACGGCATAGCTCCCTTTTTCGATCACCAATAAAGCGTGCATATTTAAAAGAAGGGTTTTCGTGCGACCTACTTCTAAAACATCCGTATCGTATGGGATATTTTTGATGCTTATATGATCCTCTTTTCGCAAAACCGCAATATCCGAAAAATCATTCGGATTTAGGAAAACATTTTCCCACCATTTTTTATCGCTTGACGGTTTAATAATCCCCAAAGAACCAGAACCATAGAATTTACTACTAGGGCTACAAGGTACATTTTCCCAATTTGGTGCATAGTAATACCACCATTTTTCGTACTCTTCATCGCTACGCGCATAGCCAATATAGCAATATTGCTGATCTGCATATACCCTCATGATCCATTCCGTAATACTCATACCATCAATCATGGTGGAACCATCTACATAGCCGCGGCCAGAGGGGCTGAGGCGGCTCGGGTCAATATCGCCTGTCCAAAAAGGGTCAACACAAAAATGCCCAGAGCTTTTTGGACTAACCGTTCGCATAAAGATCAAGTATTTTTTACAAGGCGTGGGTGGAGGCGGGATTGGTGGATCACCCGGATTTCCACCTGAATTAAAAACGGTTCCTTGTGCAAGAATACCTTGAAAGGCAAATAAAAATAAGCCAATTAAAAGACTTATTTTGGGAATATAAAAGGCTTTGGGTGACATAATGGCACTCCCTATTAATAAATGAAAAAATGAATGAACAACACAATATATTTATTATCCAGGCTATATAAAAAGAAATAAATCTGTTAAATTGCAGATTATATTCTCTCGATAACAGAAAATATTCTCTCAACTATTTAATCCAATATAGCCGCTTTAAATCTTTAAAGCGGCTATATTATCGGTTCGGTACTAATAACGTTAATCTGTGGAAAGAGCGCCAAATTTTAGACCTGAAATTTTCTGAAAATAGGCCGTATCAATAGGGAGTTTAAAAGGTAAAGTTCTAAACTTATAGCCTGCAATACCGATTTCAATACCCATATTAATGGTAATCGCTGAAATAACAATCTGAGGTTGTTGGATATTGGTAGGGTTCTGGCTGTCATAAATGGGACGAAAATCGAGCCTGATGTGAGAAAAATCGGTATTGTTAGATTGTGTTGTATATTTTTGAAGGATCACATTAGATAAATTAGATTCCTTAATCGTCCAACAACTCCAATCAAGAGACCAGTTAGCAACTGAAGATGGGACGCAAATTTTCTGTTTGGCCATTGCCAAACCTCCTTGTTGCTTTGATAACGATTTTTTTTGCATAAAACCAAATGATTCCTGCGTGGAATACTGTTCACATAAATCAATTTCTTCTGCTGACCCAACGCATTCTCCAAACCCAAGGTTGAACATATCTTTAATTCCAGATGCTAAATGGGTGCGGCTTATCCGCTTATGAAACAAAGGCTTTTCAAAATCTGCCTCTTGATCTACTACGGTTACAAGAACTTCATGAAAAAGCGTATTATTTCCAAGAAAATGCACCTGAGTTGAGTAGCCATCAGATGTTTTTTCGATGGAATATTGCGCCACCTGCTGCGTTAAACCATCCATTTCGTTAGCGCTTAAGATAGTACCAATTGGCATATCCGATAAGGGGGTAGAAAGCTCTAAATGCGCAATTGCCCGATTTCCATCGGATATTATCGCCGCGCCATATAACAATTGTAGCGGGAAGTTCCTATTACGTTTAGGTTTTATTTCCATCGGAAAATGACCATTAGTCGTAGTAACGGATGAGGTGGAATCAATCGCAGTTTGAACATTCCATGCCTTAGGAATTATGGTCTCAAGTTCACTCATCGCTAAAGGGAGACCGTCCCAGGTTCTATGTGTCTTACTTAATGAATTAGAGGTGACATTGCTTTGGTAATCACACCCTAATAAGTTTAGGAGGCTCATAGCAAGCAGTATGTGTAATAAGTATTCTGGTTTCATGATTTTAATAGAATTGTAAAAAGTTTATAAAAAAATGGTGGGTATTTATATTATATCGAGGCTAATTCGTATGTTTTAGAAAGCTCCCATTCTTGTGTCCAAATAAGTGCTTCAATAGTAGATTCCACCTCGAGTTCTCTAAATATGCGCGGCAAAATGTCACGTCGGAAACGTCCTTCTTGACGCTTAAGTATGAGGCTTAACTTTTCCTCCAAAGATAATTCTAACGCAGAGACCGTAATGAACCCCGTCCTTCCATCCGTAAGTAATACTTGTTTTCGAACAGAGGACAGAATGGACCAATATTTGGTATGGATAATATTGGCGGCAATCGTAGAAAAATCTTTAAATAAGATGTCATACACACTTTTTTCGCTTCTCTTATTTGCTGGAACATCTTCGGGTAATAAATATCTTGCACGCTTAATATCTTGTAGCATGGTTTCTGATTGTAGAGCCAAATGAGACATTACTACATAACCAGCGAGGCGAACACTATTAGTGAATCCTTTTGATAGGCGGTGCAAGGTCTCAATTTCCTCTTCTGAAAGGGTATAAAAATTTCGAAAATCTCTGTTTAGTAAAATATCAATACATTCCGGAGAATAAAAACCTGTTCGACCAACTGCTATGCCTTGAACTGCTCTTTTTATAAGAGTCTTCTCTTCATTCTTGTGTAAAATACCCTCTACAAGACCTTTAAAGGGTAATACAAATGCGGCTTCATGAACCAGACCGGATAAAATTAATATCTTAATAGGAATGTTATTAGATTTTATGTATTTAACCACCTCCATTCCAAAGTGTCCATTTCCCAAATCAACATCCAAAATAATAAGTTGGATGTCATTTCTATGATTTTCTATGGCCTTTATAGCACTTGAAACATTAGTTGCGGTTGCTCTTACTTTTATTATAGAGTCTAAAAAGTAGGAACAGCAAGTTTCTAAGAAAGCGCCATCATCTATGATAATTATATTAATCTCTTCCATATAATATGATATTTTTTATTTTTGTTAGGGAAGGTAATACTAATGGATGTCCCCTTTCCTTGTTTTGATTCGATGCTAAATTTTGCACCAATGGAAGAAGATCTAAATTGCATATTGGCAATTCCTGTATGTTGTTCTTTAACATAATGTGACAAGTCTTTAGGTACCAAAAATCCTATTCCATTGTCTTTAATATATAATTTATTTAAAGTATTATTTTTTAAGAATTTAATTTGAATATAATTTGATCTTCCATGTGAAATACTATTCCCAATAGCCTCTTGTAATATCCTAAATAACTGTATCCCCAGCTTAGGATCGAGTTGTGGATCTTCTTGGAAATTCAAATCAATTTTAACCTCTGGATGGTGTATTTTAAGTTCTTCAACATAAGATTCAATAGTATTTTTAAACCCAATTAAGTGTATTGGGGGCGAAATATCACGATAAATATCATGTGCTTTATTAGCCATGTAAATTATTTGCTCAGACGACTTGCGAAGTATTGAATGTAGTTTAGGGACCAACTTAATTGCATCATCTTCGGGTATTTCGGTTTCTAAATCTTTAATAACTTTTTTGGGTAAACTCTTGGCGATACCTTTTAGTGGGTTGATGACTACATCGTGTAAATTACTACCTCGTTTACGAAATCGGTCTTCTAATTCATGTAAAATAATTAATCTAAGCTCTTGTTCTTTCTTGTACTTTATTTTTAAATTTATATATAATACAGCAAAGAGTATTATCAATAAATGAGGACCAAATAGATTTAAATTTATATTTCCTGAATTATCTACATTAAAATAACTTGTATTAGATGAATATGATATTAACACAGAATTAAGGTATGGTATATCTTCTGATTTTATGTTGAATAAATTCTTATCTTGTATGTACACAAAGATAGAATCTTTTTGATTGTTCTTCTTTGCAGTGAAAATTGTGTTTTCATTTAAATCTGGTGGAAAAAATGAAACAAATGTGCTTAATATGTAAACATAAAATAAAAGAACAAAAAATGGCCACTTTACAATCTTGTATATATAGTTTATCATGTTTTTTATTTTAATAATGGTTATAATTTTTAATTTTATTATGTAAATAATATATTTATTTTTATTTTATAAAAGACCTAATTAATTATTAAGTATATATTATGCTATAAACAAGTCATTACCTATACAATAACAATAAAGCTGAGTATTATAAAAAATATCTAATAAACATTCTAAGGTAAAGTCTTCCTGTGGGTCAAGATGGCGTTAGATTTCGTAGTTGTTTCAAAAGCTAACGTGTGAAAGATTTTTGGAAGAAGATACTTCAAGTAAGAAGCGAATGTACGGAAAATATTCCTTCATTTATACTCAGTAAAGAATTGCATGTGTAAACTATATGTAGTGCGGAAATTTCAGATTATTGAAACAAAAAACAGATGCCGAGTCTTTTATATGTAGTTCTCACACAACATCTACCATCATGGCATCTGGTTCTGAATACACCGCCGTTGACCGCAATATTCAAGGCTGGATTTTGCATTGTAGGTGTAGTTTCTATGGCTGCCATTGCCCGTGTGGGTGGGATCTGTATCGGGACATTTAGACGATTCTACCAAACCGAACTCTCATGGATGAAAATTCGCATCACATGGTTTGTGAAAAAAATATTTGGATAATTTGTTCCCCCGTCCGAATCTGTCTGTGGCGGATAGGTGCAAAGTGCCAACTCACTATGGATGTCCGTAATCCTGTCAATCTAGTAAACTTACCCTTATATGTTATGAAAAAAAATCTTCTTCTCTTCTTTCTTTGTTGCATGGGTGGCTTTGCCGGATGTAAAAGCCAAAAAATACCCACTGATTTTTCTTTATCTTTTGGCGTCGGCGGTGGATTCACAGGACGCTGGAACGGATACGCCATAGATCACCTCGGAAATATCCATGAATGGCAAGGCTTGGGATCACAAAAACAGACCGCTCCCATCGGGGTTTTATCCAAAAAAGAACTCCAAACCTTGTTGAAGACCTTCCAAAAAGCAAAATTCGAGGAGATAAACCGAGATGAAACCGCCAATATGACCGTTCAGATTACCTTATCACAACGCGGGAAAATACATAGCGTTCGTTTCCCCTTGTCTAATGAACCCACGACATCCGATCAAGACCCTGTTACGCGGCTGTACGCCCTTTGTATGCAGGCCATCCGGAACGTATCGGCACAAATACCCTAATTGTTTTCGGTAGTATAATCCCAGCATCTTATGAAAACCTTCCTCTTTCGCCTGATTTTGATGTTTTTCTGGACCATGTCCCTCGTGCAGGCCCAGACCAACAAGAGCGTACAACGTCCCTTAAGTGGTAATCCAGGGCTTAAGACCGTCTCGCCAACGGCGGTTTTATCTTCAAATTCCACTATCCTCACCGCCCGCCAGTCTCTGACACACTCCGCGACGATTGTTGCCGGAAGGGGCGTGACGGCGCTACCCACTCAAGGCATTGCTCCAGCGGCCCCGCTCAAAAACCTGCAACGTGCAGAAAACGGAACCATTCGTTGGATGGAAGGGCGCATTACGGGGCTTCATAAAACCAATTCCATTCTGGCTGCCGCAACCATCGTCTTAAATCAAAACCAAGTGGCACTTCTGCTTCAACAACCAGAGCAAGAGCTACGCTTCATGCACCAAGAGACAGACGACTTGGGTATGGCCCACATTCGCTATGCCCAAATGTATCGTGGCATACCGGTTTGGGGACGTGACGTTTGGGTACACCTCCAACAAGAGGATGCTTTCATCATCAATGGAACCTATGAACCGACCCCTCGAACGGTGATTGATGCACCAACGATTTCCAAAACACAAGCCTTGAGCAATGCCATCCGCGACTTACAAGCCACGGGACGTTGGCAACCCCCAACCACTCCTTGGCCGGGCCTGCCCCCCGATACGGCAAGCCCTGTTTGGGTGGCCACGGGCACAAACAAAATGGAGCGGGCCTATGCGGTGCGCGTACAAGCAAATTTTGTGGAATCTTATACGTATCTGATTTCGGCCCAGGATGGACGTATTCTTTCCCGTACACCCCATCACTGCGATTTATTGGGGCATAAACGGCACCATAATCCATTATTAGACATGCCCCATGCGATAACGCTCCTTCCGTCTGGCTCCGATACGGATCTGCCGAATCCTGTAAACACCGCAGCCACGTTTGTAAATGCACAATCAAAAGACTTAAATGGAATAAACCGTGACCTACGTGTTTTGGCACATACTGATGGTCAGTTTTATATGTTTTGGGACTTATCTAACCTGAGCAACGATTTTGCTTTTAATCCTGCCTCGCTTTGGGCAAAAGGTGGCTCGGTGATTTTAGATGCAACCAATACCGATAACATCAAGTTTCATATAAAAAGCAGCGCCCAGCACAATTGGGCCGATGCCAGTGCCGTTTCGGCCCATTATAATGGCAACATCACCTATCAATATTATGAGACAAAGCATAATCGGAAGGCCATAAATGGGGCCGACAAAACCATTTGGTCGGTGGTGAATGTAACGGACGGCGGGCGAACAATGGAAAATGCCTACTGGAACGGCTCGTTTATCGCTTATGGCAATGGCGGTTCGTTTTTTAAACCTTTGGCTGGCTCTTTAGATGTGGCGGCACACGAAATGACCCACGGTGTAATCCAGCACAGTGCAGATTTAGAATATCAGGGGCAATCGGGCGCACTCAATGAGTCCTTTGCCGATGTATTTGCCATGATGATAGACCGCTCGAACTTCCTGATTGGCGAAACCGTGATCAGAACTGGAAAAGGGGTTGCCCTAAGAGACATGGCGAATCCCGCCAACCCGGGTGTACTTGATCCTCAGCCCGCCAGCATGAGCCAATACAACAATACCGAAGAAGACAATGGGGGCGTGCACATTAATAGCGGGATCCCCAACCGAGCGGCCTATTTAATTGTAAACGCAATAGGTCACGACAAAGCCGAGAAAATCTATTACCGCGCCCTAACCAAATACCTTACCCGAAACAGCCAATTTATAGACGCACGCAATGCCCTTGAGCAATCTGCACGAGACCTATACGGCGAAGGCGCAGAGGCGGCTGCCGTAAAGACTGCGTTCGATACCGTAGGCATTGTGAGCGGATCGGAGACAACAGGTAAAGAAGATGACGTAACCGTGGTGAGTGGTGGAACGCCCTACATCGCTTTTATGGATGAAAATGGGAAAATTGGCCTATTCGAAGTGAATACCCAAAAGGCGTTTTTGTTTAATAGTGAAGCAGCCGTTGCCCGAATCAATACACTTGATACTGGAACCGACCGATCTCAACTGACCGCCGGTCGCAATGGCGAGCGCATTTGGTTTATCAATACCCAAAATCAATTGGCCTTTGTGACCGTTTCAACCGGCGAGGTAGAGGTGTATAAGAACCTGAAACTCAAATCGTCCTCTACCGGAAACGACTTATGGAATGTGGCCATCGCGCCCGACGAAAGTTGTGTGGCCATTGTCTCGGCCTATGACAATGATCCCAATCTATACTTCTGGTGTGGGAACGATGTTTTGCCCGTGGAACTACTCCCTGAAACCACCCAATCGGGTATTTTAGACCAAACGATTGTTTATCCCGACGTGGTGGCTTGGTCTCCCAACATGAACGAACAACGGATCGCCTTTGATGCACTTCATAAAAACGAACAAACTACTTATTGGAATACCCACGAAATCAACTTCAGAACGGGGCGGATTTATAATTTGGTTCCTGGATATGGTACTGGGCTAAGTGTTGGTAACGTGACATACAGCAAAACCAACCCGGACTTGGTGGCCTATAATGTGATCGAACCGAATGAACAAGATGTGGTTTTGACCAATTTGGACACGCAAGAAGACGTCTTGGCAGGATTTCCATCATGGACCATCAAAAACCAAGCGATCATTGACGCCAGCCGTCCAACATTTTCGCCGGATGACCAATACATCGCTGCCACCAGCGAAGCACACAAAGCACTCCTTTTCTACGAACGTGCCGCCCGCAAAGTCACACAACTGAGTTTTTCCATTCCGTTATACAACTTGTATTGGTTTGTGAATGGCGGAAACAGACTGCCTATTGCAGCCCAAATTACGAGTCCGGCAGATAATGTCAATATCACCCTACAAGGTGCTCCTACCACAAATTTGCCCATCTCTTGGACCAGTGGTTCCGATCCAGACTCCGACCCGCTCTCGTATCAATGGCAAATAAGCGCCACCTCCGACTTTTCGCGGATGCTGTTTACCAGTCCAAGCCAAAGTGGACTAAGCTTGAATATGAAGTATGCGGATCTTAATACCTTACTAAAATCCATTTCTGCTGGCTCCAACGCCACACTGTATCACCGAGTCTCCACTTCCGACGGCGTGAATACGCCCATCTTTAGTGTACCCGCCAAGATGAACATAAGCCGGGACATTACAAACAGTGAATCGGAAACCGAGTTACCACAATATGTGCATGTCTCGCAGGTATTCCCTAATCCATTTCGGAACCAAGCCGCCTTGCTTATAGACTTGCCTCAGTCTGCCGAGGTTCGTATAACGATTTATGACGCGCTTGGCCGTATGATCCAACAGAAAGCACCCGCCGTAATGGAAGCCGGAAAAACGCAACCGATCGAAATACATGCAGACCATTGGGTGGATGGTGTTTATTTTTATGTAATTACTCTTGCTGATGGCACTGGTTCTAAACGTTTTACCGGAAGAATGGTACGACAACGTTAAGCCTGCTTTGTTCGATTATGGCGTTTCTAAAAGTTCATCCACTGCCGAATAGAGATGTTTCCAATCGTATTTGGCCTTTTCGTGCCTAACGCCCGCTGTTAGGACTGGGGAGAGGTTCTCATGAAAGTACCGAATAATGGCTTGGGCGAGTGCCTCCGGATTTTCGGGCGGAACCACCAAGCCCGCTATCCCATCCGGAACCACCTCGGCGAGACCACCTACATCGGTTAAAATTGTAGGTTTATCGAACTGAAACGCAATTTGTGCCACGCCAGATTGGGTGGCGGTTACATAGGGTTGCACAACAACATCCGTTGCCGAAAAATAAACCGGAACGCGATCGTTCGGGATGTAATTGCTATGGAGTTCCACGACCTTCCCAATGTCTAAGGTTTCTATTTGGGTTCGATATAGCGTCTCTTCTTCGTAAAACTCTCCCGCCACCAAGAGTTTGATGTTGGGTAGAGCCGCCTTCACCCAAGGCATGGCCTCCAATAAAATGTGCAAGCCCTTATACCGTCTGATAAACCCAAAGAAAAGTAGAACCGGGGCTTCTGCGTCCAAATTTAGACGTTCTCGGGCTGTTTCTTTTGGAATCGGATCCCCAAAAAGGTTGTAAATGGGATGTGCCACCAAGCGTATTGGGCGGTTGATGCCCAGTTTTTCCACATCTTTTTGTACCGATGCCGACATCACCACCAAGCCTTTGCAGGCCCGTAGCAACCAACGCGAAAGGCGCCAATCTCCCCACCTTTTTTCGTGTGGAATGGCGTTGTCCACAATAACAATTGCAGGAATATGACGTTTGCGCAAGTACCGTACCACCGTTCCAAAAGCAGGCGCAAAAAAAGGCATCCAGTATTTTAGAATCACCACATCTGGCTTTTCTTGCGCAATGAACCGAGCGGTTTTCCACCACGAAACCGGATTAATGGTATCTAATAAGCGGGTAATCCGAAGGTCTGTTGTCGGTGGAGCGGTCTCTAATTGCGTTTTTCCAGGAAAAAGTACTTCCGGATATTGCCTCGTAAAGGTGACCAGTTGCACCTCATCGCCCCGATTGGCTAAGCCGCGTGCCAAGGTCTCCACAAAATGAGCGATCCCTCCTCGGTATGGATACGCAGTGCTCAAGAGCAATACTTTCATGATCCCCCTAAAAAAGTACATCCGGCCACCAAAAGTAACCGGATGTAGATTGTTATTTATTAAAAGCTTATTTATTTATGTTTTGTTCAGCAATCCAGCCTTTAGAGGCAAAAAACGCCTGAATAAAACAGCCGCCATGATCTTCACCCGGTGCAGGATCGGTCAGCGTAACGGTTGCTCCGTTGGCTTTCAATTTGTCATACGCGATTTTACTATTCGCTTGTGGTACGTCTGCATCTCCGGAACAGTGGTAAAAATGAATCGGTGCTTTGGGTTTCCAATCGTAACGCTCGTTTTCCTTTAAAGCCTTGCGCAAGCCATTGTTCGGGTTGGTTTTAAAGTCATTTAAAAATTCGGTCTTCAAGACTTGTAACGGAATGGCAGGCAAGGATTGATTTATTTCGCCGCCAAAATGTTTCCGATTATATAAAGGCCGGAGTGTGGTACTATAAGGGGCGTTCAGATAATCCGCATCGGTTGGGCCAAACTTATAGATATCATTGTATGCCAACAAGAGGTAAGGCAAATAAAATGGATTAGGGTGTGGCTTTTCGGCCAAGATCATGTCTGCCATTGCTCCGGCAAGGCTATAAGGGCCTGCCATCGGCGCAGAGGCCGAAACTGGAAACTCACTGCTATATTCATCGTCCAACCCCCGATGCAGGGCCAATGCAGAGTATCCGCCTTGCGAGTAGCCCGTGATAAAGACTTTCTTATTCCACTTAAACCCCTTCTCGGAAGCCAATTTACGAGCGGCTCGCATCAAATCCACCGAGACCGTAACGGTTGTTCCGGCATGAACATAGGGGTGAAGGGTTTGTGGATTATCTCCAAAACCCAAATGATCGGGCACGACCACAATGTAACCGGATGTGGCGTACATCGAGGTTAGAATTGGGTAAAACGATGAGCGTGTTGGGGCCTGATCATCGTGGGTAATGGTTCCGTTAAACTCCACTAACATTGGGTAATTTTTGAGAGAACCTGTATTGGTAGGGAACTGGACCAAACCGGAGGCGATGGTGGGTTTGCCTTCTGCGTCCACCGTATTATACACCACCTTATAGGTATCTACCCCAAAAGTACCCAATTGGATCGGTAGCTGCTCGTTATAGGTATTCGTTAAATCCTCTTTGGTTTTGCTCCAAACGAGTGATGAAGAAACGATGCTTCCACGCCCGGATTCGTCTTCCGGGCTTAAAAGGTCGCAACCAGCCTGATAAAGCAGGAATACAGTCAGTATTCCACGTAACAAAGGAAAAATACGCAACATCTTGATAGATTGGATTGAGGTAATAGAAGGAAAAAGAATAGGCAATATACAACTAATCCTGCATTACCGCACCACGCTTATACGCTTATGCCCAAGAGAAAGTGTACACTTCTCACAACAACCCAATGGGATCCACATCTATGGCCACCCGATAGTTTTTCGGCGGATTTCCATAGCGCATCTGGGCTTCCCGAAGGAGCTGCTGTAAGGTGATTACGGGGATGCGTTTAGAGACCTTGAGCAAGGTATGAAACCGAAAGATGCGTTTTATTTTGGGAATCATGGGTGGCATAGGCCCATTCACCTCAAACCGTTTTCCGGAAAGTGCTTTTTCCGTTATGATCTCACGGAGGAGAGAGGTCCAATCCTCGGCGAGTTTTTGGGTACGTTCCTCATCTGGCCCACCAAATTCCACCGCCACCAATCTCCCGTAAGGCGGATAGTGCAGAGTACTTCGGGCGGGCAATTCAGAAGCGATAAAGTTGTGAAAGTCGTGGCGTTCCGCATAAAAGATGGCGGGATGTCGCGGGTTTCGGGTTTGGAAGATCACTTCCCCCCGTAAATGGCCCCTTCCGGCACGTCCGGCCACTTGTGCCAGCAATTGAAAGGTCTGCTCGGCCGCCCGAAAATCCGGAAACAACAAACCAGTATCGGCATTCACCACCCCAACAAGGGTAACCCGCGGGAAGTCTAACCCTTTTGCGACCATCTGGGTACCCAATAAAATATCAGCCTCCCCACGGCCAAATGCCGAAAGCAGTTTTTCGTGGGCTTCTTTTCGGCCCGTTGTGTCCTGGTCCATACGCAGAATACGGGCTTCGGGAAACAAGGCTTGCAGTTCTTCTTCCACCTTTTGGGTTCCTACGCCCACCTCTTTCACCGATGCAGCATGGCATTTGGGGCATCGGTGGGGGACGGGCTCGTGGTATCCGCAATAATGGCACCGAAGCTGATGATTGTTTTTATGCAACGTTAGGGTTACGGCACACGACGGGCAATAGGCAGTCCAGCCGCAAGTGACACAAGACAATACAGGAGCGTATCCACGACGGTTTTGGAGTAAAATCACTTGCTCTCCTTTCGAGAGGCGTAGTTGAATCGCCGACTTTAAAGGGCGGGAGATGGATCCGGAAAGGCTCTTTTTTTTCTGCTCCAGTGTTAGGTCTATCGTTTCTACTTCTGGAAGCGGGGCCGCAGCATGTCCGGCTACAGGTACACGTACCGGCATAGAGAGCCGTGTATATTTGCCTTGTTCGGCATTGACATGGCTTTCGATGGAAGGCGTGGCCGAGCCAAGCACCACCGTTGCTTGCGCCAACAAAGCACGATACACCGCAACATCGCGTGCATGATATCGCGGTGCAGGATCAAACTGTTTATAACTGGATTCGTGCTCCTCGTCCACCACAATCAACCCAATATTACGAAGGGGCGCAAACACAGCCGAACGCGGCCCAATCACCACGTCATAACGTCCCTCGCGCAACAAACGCCACGCATCATAACGTTCACCGTCGCTCATGCGCGAGTGTAGAACTGCAATCCGGTCGCCAAAATGTTCCCGAAAGCGGTGAACCGTCTGCGGGGTAAGGGCGATTTCCGGAACCAATACCATACCCGTCTGCCGACGTGCCAACACTTTTTTAAGCGCCGCAATATACACCTCTGTTTTTCCGGATCCCGTAACACCATGCAGAAGAAAAGGGCTAAACACCCGATTTTCTATGGCTTCTTCTAAGGCATCGAGTGCTAAACGTTGTCCCGAATGCAAGACATGAGCAGGTGGATGGGCTGCGCCATTGTCTGGCTCGTCCCCATAAGGCGTTCGGATTACTTCCTTCTCTACCACCTCCAATAGTCCGGCTTCTATCAGCGATTTTGCCGTACTAGCACCCACATTGGCCTCCGCAAGCAGTGTTTTTTGCGCAGGCTCTGGACGATAGGCCCGCGTCCATTCATCCAAGACCAAGACCAATTGCCGTTGCTTCGCTCCCTTGAGTATCGGCAGAATCTGCGGTAAATTGGCTTGTGTGCCCAAGGTAAACCGCAAATGTTTTTCGGTTTTTACCCGGACTTTGGCGGCCTCTAAAACAAGTTCAGCGATTAAAATACCGCGTTGTTCCATGCTACGCATCAGCGAGGGGCGCAATTCCGGCCCCAAAACATGCAATAACTCCTGCAAAGTCTGACCGGGTTTAGCTTTCAATTCCGCAAAAACGGCTTGCTGTATCGCTGAATCTTCCGGCTCACTGCCTGCCCGTACATAATACCTAAGTTGACTCACGCGCCCGATACCATTGGGCAGTGCTGCCCGCAGGACTTCCCCCCAGCCGCAAACATAATAATCTGCCACCCATTTGGTCAACTGGAGCATAGACGTATCGCAAACGGGCACCTCGTCTAACACCTGAAGGATGAATCGGATTTTGGCCGGATCGGTAGTAGGTGCTGCCTCCACAGGACCTACTGTAACCACACCCGTAACTTGCCGACTGCCCAACGGCACCACCACAGCCAATCCCGGTACAATCGAATGTGCATCCGGAACGGCATACGTGAATGGCTCCAAAAATGGAAAACCGAGTAGGGCAACTTGAACCGTTATCAAGAAACGTGACAGGGTTAGATGAACCGCATAACACCTCTAAAGGCGTTCAACGCGGATATAGTCAACTTCGATTTCCATCGGTGAATTCAGACCAAAACCAATGCCATTACCAAACAATGGATATACAGGCAGGGTATCCACTTGTTTGCCATTAATCAGAAAATAGAGTTTAAACCCTTTTTTCTGTATGGTTAAGACATTTTCTTGGTTGTCTTTTTTGCGAATGATTTTTGCATTCTTAAGGGCAATGAGGTCCGTCCATGTCCGGTTTTCAAACCGTGAAACGCGGTATTGGCCGTCTCCGGTAATACCAAAGGCATAAAAGCGGCTCGCAGTGTTATCTAAGCCCCAGATAACCGAATAACTATTGTTATTGATGCCAGATAATTTGACGAGTTTGGTTTCGACAATATAGTCCAAACTATCAGATAGGCCAGGAGCCGAGATATTAGACCAGTAAAAGGTCTTGTCTGCGCGGTTATTCATCCGATATCGCCCATCAACAATGGCATACGAACGTCCTGCCTCCTCACGGATGCTCCATTTATTGCCATTGTCCTCAAACTCTTCGCGAAAAACCGAAAAATGAGCCACAGGTGCTCGCGGGGGCGGAACTTTCGTCCGCACCGAGTCGGGGTGGCGTTTGGGTGGATTGTCTTTTAAAAAATCCGGTTTTTCACACGAGGAAGCGCCTCGAAACAAGACGATGGCCATCACCAAAGCCAAGGCCAAATACCCAAAAGTTTTCTGCATAGGGTTTATGATTAAAGAGCGGTTTATCCGGGGGGCCATGCAAAAGAGCGCCCACCCATCAAATGTAAGTGCAAGTGGAATACCGTTTGTCCGGCATCTTGGCCACAATTAAACACCGTTCGGTATCCATTGGATAAGCCCTCGGCAGCGGCCAATTGTTTGGCAACCACAAATAGGTGTCCAATGATAGGGGCATCCTCCGGCGCCAAAGCATCAAGGCTTGGGATGGGCTTCCGTGGAACAATCAGAAGGTGTGTTGGTGCTTTGGGGGCAATATCGCGAAAGGCGATACACCAATTGTCTTCGTGGACCACTTGCGCAGGAATTTCGCGGTCCATGATGCGCTGAAATAAAGTTTTTTGTTCCATATTGTTCATTAGGTCATGCCATTGAGCGATCACAAAAGACCACTGGTCGTTTGGTGCAATATACAGCCTTTCCAGCAAGAGTATCACCAGAAACTTATCCCCACCATGCAGGTTGAAGGCGTCATTTACAGAACAAGGACAGTATGATGCGGCTCCTTGACCTCCTTCGAACTTTTTTCAAACAACCAATTGCCACCTTCAACAAAACCCAATACTCCCCGCGTGTATGTGACGCGACAGGTACATTTTAATGCAGCTCACCGCCTCCACAATGCGGCATTTGATGATGCTTGGAATCACCAGACCTACGGCCATTGTAACCACCCCAATTGGCACGGACACAACTATGTATTGGAAGTTACCCTTGCTGGGCCTCCAAATCCAGACACAGGGTATCTTATGGATCTGGGCGAACTGAACCGGATCCTTCAGGAAAAAATTGTAACCAAATGTGATCATCGTAACCTAAATATGGATGTGGACTTTTTACAAGGCATCATTCCTTCGTCCGAAAACCTAGTGGTCGCTTTTTGGAATGAGTTGACTGGTGTGCTGCCTCCTCATCTCTTGCATTGTGTCCGCCTTTGGGAGACTCCCCGCAATATGGCCGAATATTTTGGAGAAATGGCCTGATTTTTATTCACCGAAACAACTTTTGATACATATGTGTGACTTCCGTCCAGAACCCGAAGAATTTGAGGTATCTCCAACGACCCATGGCTACGAGAGAAGCGATACCTATAACGCCGAAACAACCGATCGGATTGCTCAGAACATCCGGCAAAATTTGCAGCTCTTGGGTGAGGATGCAACACGCGAGGGGTTGCAAAAAACACCGGAGCGGGTGGCCAAGGCCATGCAATTTATGACGCAAGGGTATCACCAAGACCCCCGCAAAATCCTTACCTCCGCACTATTCGAGGAAGACTATAGCGAAATGATTTTGGTGAAAAACATCGAATTTTATTCGATGTGCGAACATCATATGCTCCCTTTTTTTGGAAAAGCACACGTGGCCTATATCCCGAATGGCCGTATTGTGGGCTTGAGCAAAATTCCACGGGTCGTGAACATTTTCGCACGGCGGCTACAAGTACAAGAACGCATGACGCTTCAAATCCGCGATGCCATTCAAGAGGTTCTCCAGCCTTTGGGCGTGGCGGTAGTATTAGAAGCCCGTCATATGTGTATGATGGTTCGGGGGGTGGAAAAACAAGACTCCTCTACCATTACCAGTGCCGTGAGTGGTGAATTTATGAAAGAGGCCACCCGTGCCGAATTCATGAAGCTCATTCGTTCCCACGCAAGGGGCTTATGAGTATTATTCAAAAGCCCGAAGCAGGTTTTCGCAGGCTTCTTCTAAGACGGGCCATTCTTTTGCAAAACAGAACCGCAAATAATAATGACCATCTTCGGGATGATGAAAGAATGAATTTCCTGGTACCGAAGCCACTTTGGCCCGTTTAACGAGTGTTTCGCAAGCGGCCCTATCGTCCGAAAATCCAGCCACTTTTCTTGAAAGGTCTTCAAAATTCGCCAATATATAATATGCGCCTTGTGGCCAAGGTACCTCGAATCCAATCGCTTCCAAGGTATCCCCCATCCGTTTACGCTTGCGGGTATAGTCTGCCATCATGTGGGTAAAGTAATCATCTGGCATCATAAAGGCTTCGGCAAGGCCATATTGTAAAGGTGCTGGCGCACAGATATAAAACAAGTCATTCAATAAGCCCATTTTTTCAATGAGCGGTTCGGGTGCAAGTGCGTATCCGAGCCGCCAGCCCGTCATGTTATAGGTTTTAGAGAAACCGGAAAGCGTGATGGTACGCTCATAAGCGTTAGGCAGCGACGCAAAGGACACATGTTCATTCCCGTCATACGTCATGTATTCGTAAATTTCATCTGTAATGACGTACAGGTCATATGCTTCGGCAATTGCCTTTATTTCCTCTAATTCTGCTCGGGTCCACACTTTCCCGCACGGATTTCCGGGGGTATTGATCACGATGGCCTTTGTTTTGGAAGAAAGGACCGCACGCACCTCGCCAAAGTCCACCTGCCAATTCAAACCACGCATGGCAATGGTTTTGGTAACCACGCCTGTCAGTGCCAGCAAATTGCGGTGATACCCATAGAACGGCTCAAAGAGAATGGCCTCATCACCCGGCTCGAAAAGGGCAAACATAGTGGAAACAAAGGCTCCCGTAGAACCTACGCTCACCATTACATCATTGGAGGAAGGGACCGTAATGTGGTTAAAACGGCGGGCTTTTTCGGTAATAGCAGTCCTCAACTCAGGAATACCCGCATAAGACGTATAAATGCTTCGGTTTTCCTCGATAGCCGCTTCTGCCCCTTTTTTAATCGGCTCCGGCGTAGGTAAATCGCAAATACCCTGTCCCAGATTAATGCCGTTTACACGGTTAACAAGAGCGGTAACGGCACGAATGTCACTTTGGAACAAGGTGTCGGTGCGTTTGGCAAGTGGTTTCATGACCAGTTGAAAGGGTTCGTCTTTGTAAGCAGTGAGATTTATTTAAGCGCCTACAATATAGGTGTTCCACACCATAGAAGTCCACCCTTACCCAATCCCCACTGTCTTGTACCTCGAACCCATTCTCTAATTCAAATTTAATCTTCTATTTTTTACCATAAAAAGACTTAAAACACCTAAAAACATTCTAAGGTGACAATTTATCACCTTGTATATCAAAAATGATTTTTATACCTTAACCAAGAACCCAACAAGACGGATATCTCCCACCGAAGCCTTGTTGAAAAATCCCACCCCCACAAAACTGAACTGCGCTATCCACGCAGGCCTTTGTTTATCCTCTTAGCCGGACTGTTAACAACCTTTCGCTCGCTTTCATATAGGGCGGATGGCAGGAAGCAACCCGACCTTTACGGGTGGTTTCGGCTTAGGTAGATGCCTTAGGACGCTGTTTTTGATCGGGTAGTGCAGTGTATACTACAGACGTTGCGTAATCCACTTGGCTTATAATGCTCGAAAGTGGGTTATGTATGACCTCACTTATCCAACCAAAACCAAAATTCTATGCTCAGACCTGTAAAAACACTGATCGGTTTGGTTTTCCTTCTTACACCGTTTGTGGCGATGGCCCAAAGTGGGAAAGTAGCAGGAAACGTAACTGATGCTAGTTCTGGCGCTCCGTTGCCAGGTGCAACCGTCCGTTTGGAACCTACACGCCTTGGTGCTGCCACCGATAACGCGGGCCGTTATGTGGTAACACGTGTACCAGATGGTGAATATACCCTCTCTGTCACCTTTATCGGTTACCGCAACTTTAAACGTGCGGTGACGGTGCGAAATGGCGGTGAAGTGGTGGTAAATGTCTCACTTCAAGAAGACCCCACAGGTCTCGATGAGGTGGTAGTAACGGGTTTGGCCGCTACAAACTCGAAGGCCATTGCCCCTGTAGCAACCTCCAAGGTGGATGTGGGCGCGCTGACGCAGGACAAGTCTTTCTCGAATGTAAACCAAATGTTGGCGGGCAAAGTCTCTGGCGTTACGGTGGCTTCTTCATCGGGGAATGTGGCGGGCGGTTTGCGCTTCGACATTCGTTCCGGTGGTGGTCTTTTTGGCGGCGGTCAGCCATTGATTATTGTAGATGGTGCCCGCATTTTGGACATCCAAAGCCTTACGTTCGGAACAGGGGGGCAGTCTATGGGAACGTTTGTCACCCTAAACCCAGACGACATCCAAAATATTGAAGTGCTCAAGGGGCCAGCAGGTGGCGCACTCTACGGAACGAGTGGTGCAAATGGTGTTGTAATCATTACCACAAAATCCGGCAAAAAAGCCCAAGGCGCTGGCGGCCTAAAAATCGAATACAAAGGCATTACAGGCTATAACGAGCGTCAAAAAGAATATACCGAAGACATGGCAATGTCGTATAAAGGACACAATGCCTTGTACATCAAAGGCCCTATCCAACAGCACACGCTTAATGCCGCAGGAAGTACAGGAGCCATCAACTACTTCACCTCGTTTGATCAACGTAAAGAAGAAGGAATCCTCCGAAACAATGGCCTTGACCGGACGAGCTTCCGCGCCAACTTCGAAGCGTATCCTTCCGATAAGTTCACGATTCGCGTCTCCTCCAGTTTCTCCAATAGCAAAGCAGACCTTCCACAAAACGACAACAACATCCTTGGTTATTTGGGTAATACCTTGTTGTTTGGACCTAACTTGACGACAGGTGTAAGACGCGACTGGGGCTTTACCGATAGCTTGGCCGTAGAAAACATCCAAACCCAATCGGAAGTCAACCGCTTTATCGGGTCTGTTGGGTTAGACTTTAATCCCATTCAAGGACTTTCGCTAAAGGCCACGATGGGCTTCGACGGCTTTGACCAACGCGACGACCAAACGTTCCCTGCAAACTTCCGGTATTCCGGTAGAACCAAAGGAGAGCGCAACGTGGCCATGCGCCGCTATCAACTATTAAACTATGATGCTACGGCGCGTTATAGCACCTCTTTTAGTGAGATTAGATCCAATACTAGTATCGGATTAACGGCTTTTGCCAATACAGCCTCTAACTTCTTCATCACCAAACAAAATTTTGCCACCGAGCTAACGACCAATGTGGGTGCAGGGGCAGATTTTATTGGCGGTAACGAGGGCTTTGGTGATAGTCGCGAGGCAGGCGTTTTTGTGCGGCAAGAATTGACCTTTAAAGATGCCATTTTGGTATATGGCGGTGCACGGATGGACTTTGCCAGCTCGGTTGGGCGCAATGCACCGAATGCGATTTATCCGCAAGCGGGCCTTTCGATTAACTTAGAGCGACTCGGTATCATGCCATCGCACTTTAACCTCTTGAAATTCCGTACGGCCTATGGTGCATCAGGGGTATTGCCCGGTTCGTTGGATGGCTACGACCGTCTTTGGACTGCCGTAAACTCTGGCTATGGTGGTGCTGGGGTGTTGGCACAAATCGGGAATGCGGGTATTAAGCCAGAAAGCCTACAAGAAGTGGAAGCTGGTCTGGATGCCGAGTTATTGAATAGCCGTATTGGTTTTGAAATCACCGGATTCTACAACTTTGCCACAAACGCCATTATTGGGAAGCCCAATGCACCTTCTACAGGACAGACCGCCTCATCGGTGCCGTTCAATGTCGGTAAACTGAATGGCTGGGGCGTAGAGTCCAAAATCTATGGCACACCCGTGAAGTCACAAAATGCCGTTTTGGACCTGACGTTTATCTGGAACTACAACGACAACGAAGTAAAAGACATCGGAGACTCGCAACCGATCTATGATGGCTTTAGCCGGAACGTGATCAAAGCCGGACTTACCCGTAGTGCATTCTACCTCCCGATTGTCGTTGGGGCAAACTTCGATGCAAATGGCAAGTATCTTAGTCCAAAGTTTCAGACAGATGCAAATGGTGTGCAAGAACGTGTTTATGTAGGTCGCCCAATGCCACTCTACAATGGTTCCTTTACTGCAAACCTGAACCTCTTTAAGAGTCTGAATGTGTATGTCCTTACCGATTGGGCATTGGGTCATAGCATGTTTAATGGAACCCAGCAATTCCATAGCAATCCCACCTATGGTAACAACAAGGCTTATAACGAACTGCGGGCGCAATTGGGCTTGGTCACCATCCCCAATATCACAGCGCTTGCTGTTGGCTCTGCCGAGTATAAAACCGCCGCCGAAAAGTTGGTGTATATGGAACACAGTGTGATTTCCAACTACATCCAGCCTGCAGACTACTTCAAAATCCGCGAGGTGAGCGTTAGCTACAATATTGGTCAGTTGCTTACCAAAACAACGGCCAATAAAGTATTAAAAGGGGCAAGCCTCTCGGTCGCTGGACGCAACCTCTGGACCTTGACCGATCCAAAATTCAAAGGGGCAGACGTGGAAATCAATGGAACGGGGGCTCGTAGCTTGGGTCGTGGACAAGACTTCCTGACACTCCAAACCCCACGTCAGTATTATGCAACCCTTAGCTTGGGCTTCTAAGCCATGGCAACATTCTTTTGGATTTTAATATGAAAACCTATATGAAAAAGTACTTTTTAATGTTAGGACTTGTGTTTGTCATTACTGGTTGCGATAACTGGGTGCAAGACATCGAGAAGCCTATCAACGTAATTACAGAAGAAGACCTGACTACCGAGGCACAAATCCCGTTCTTGGTATCTGGTGTAAAAGCCCGTTTTTCGTCCACCTATGACCAATTGGCCTATATGTCGGGCGCGCTATCGGACGAACTGATCTTCGATACCCGTGTGCCAAATGCCACTTTCCCGACCTTTGACCAATTGAACAAAGCCGATGTATTGCTGGATAACAACTCGGTTACGGGCGGGATGCTGGCTTTGGGAGAATTGCTCTACTTCTCGGACAATCTCGCCGAGCGGGTGGGGAAAATTACCTTCAAATCTGAAGCCACCAAAAACGATGCCCTCTATAATGCAAACCTTTATGGGGCTATTGCACGTTATTTTTGGGGCGCATACTTCGGGTTGAATCCCCAACAAGGTGGCGGCGTGATCAATGCAGGTCCGTTTATTGCTTCCAATCAAATGTATGACGATGCCGTAAACAAGCTAAAAACAGCACTTACCTTCGTACAAGGCAAAGCCTATGAGACCAAGCTCGTGAACTCGGTGATTGCAAAAGTCCTCTTTGCGAAAGGAGACTACACTACGGCAAAAGCCCATGCACAGGCGGGATTAAAGAAAGGCGATAACCCAATGTTGGCCCTTTACGCCACCACTGCCGCAAACGGTTGGTATAACAACGCTGGTATTGGCCGTGCGCAATTGGTTGCCGATCCGCGTTATGCCACCTACGCTGCCGAAACGGGAGAGACCGCACGGGTTCCACTTACCAAACTCGGAACCACCTATGTGTATTACCGCCAAGAGAAGTTCCCCGCACGCGAGTCTTCTATCCCGTTTATAACGTGGCAAGAAAACAACTTGATGTTGGCCGAGATCGCTGTCCGCGAAGGAGATGCCCCAACTGCCCTCTTGTTGGTCAACGAAGTTCGGACGACGGGTCGCACCATTCCTGCACTAACGGAAAACCCAACGGTGGACACCATCCTCGTTGAGCGCGAGAAGGAACTCTTCTGCCAAGGTGTTCGGTTGATAGACCAACGCCGTACCGGAAAGTGGCACCTCGGCAACACGGCCGCAGGAACGCCAACGTGGCAGTATATGCCGATCACAGAGCGGGAACGCAATGCCAATCCGAATCTGAAATAACACAAAAAACCTCCTCCTCCTGCTCCAAGGGCCCTGTGTACGTAACGGGGCCTTTGGTGTTTATGGGAATGTAGCTACACACGCCACACCAGAACGGGGTCATTGGATTATTCGCTACACAGTCATTTGAACAGTATCAGAGAACCCATGCACAAAGAAACTGCACCTACAAACCAGGCCTACTCTCCATTCTGGATGCCACCTCCTGACGCACAAAAACCGGAGAAGCCGGAAATACAAAGGCCATCACCAGACGGATCACCCAGACGCAAAAAAACGAGAAAAAGGGCGCAGCCAATACATCTATTGTATAATGTACATGTTGCCACAGCAATAAAAGCGCCACGAGTACTGTCCCAAAAATGAAGGCCAAGCGCCAGCGAACATCCCGTTCCATAAAAATGAACATCCCTACCGTCGCCGTATGACCAGAGAAAAACAAGTCTTTGATTTTGGGAGCACCCGCATAGACACCTCCCTCCAAAAAGGGGTCGCGCAAAGCCATAATTGTTTCAGGCGGTTCTAAAGGAACAATGGCCATGGTGATCATTCGGAACAAATTGATCCCGGCATAGGCAAAAATAATCCAAAGTACATGGTGTGGTGAGTGGATGTTGCGGAACACGCCCAAGAAACTAACCGAATAGGTCGCCACAAAAATCCATTCTGAAATATGAACCGGACCAATGATAGCCAGAACGGGGTCATATATGCGGCGACCCGTTCGCGCCTCGATGACGTCTAAAAACGGAGGTAGGATAAAAACGATAGCAGCAATGGCAAGCAAGATGCCAAAGACCATCACCAAAATAAATTTCCAATCTGTTATAACCTCCGACCAACGCGGAGATGAACCATTTCTCATGCGAATTCGTTTATCGCTTCTTCATAGAAGCACTCTATTTTGCGCATAATCGTCTCCCAATCGTACAACTGGGCACGCTTCACCGCTTCTTGTGACATGTTTTGGCGCAGTGTAGCATCTTCAAGAATGGTGCGGGTCGCCTTATAAAAAGCATCTACATCTTTAGGCGGTGCCAAGAAGCCCGTCACACCCGGCTCTACCAATTCCTTACTGCCCGTAGCATCGGCACAAACCGCCGGAAGCCCCGAAGCCATCGCCTCGAGGGTTACCAGTCCAAAGGTCTCGGTATCACTTGGAAAGAGAAAGACCTCTGCCGAGGCAAAAGCACGCGCCAAGGCTTCTCCCTTGAGATGGCCCGTAAAAACCGCATCAGGCAGTGCGGCACGTAGCCCTGGCTCCATCGGGCCTGCCCCCACAAACAGAGTTTTGTGTGCAACACCATCGGCAGAAAGACGCTGCACCACCTCTCGAAACACATCGAGGCCCTTTTCTGTAACCAAACGGCTGACAAAGGCCACAACCCGGTCTTCATCGGCAAAGCCCAGATTTCGCCGCCATTCCAATGAGCGTTTTGTGGGGTTAAAACGATCGGCCTCTACGCCATGCTCCCAAATACGCATATCAGCCAAGATGCCGTTTGCATGGAGTACATCGGCCATAGACTGTGAGGGTACGTACAACTGAAGACACGATTTGTAAAAACCACGTAGGTGTCGCCAAATCATTGGCTCCAACCAGCCCAGGCCATAAAAAGACAGATAGGAGCAAAAATTGGTGTGATATGAAGCCACAATGGGGGTATTCGCCTGTTTGGCATAGCGAATGGCCGCTTTTCCAAGCATATCGGGCGTTGCCAAGTGGACAATATCCGGCTTAAACGCCTTGAGTCGTCGAGCCGCATCCGTACCCATCCGAACAGGAACACGGTATTCTTGTCGGTTGCCCACGGGCATTGGAATGGATGGTACTGGAACATATGCCCCTGTATGCTTTATTGCAGGACGATCGCTGTGCGGGCCAAAGACCAATACTGTGTGCCCACGTAATTCTAAATGGCTGACCAAGCGATTGAGCGTTAAGGAGACGCCATCCGCAATATGGTTGTAATTGCCGGTGAATAAGGCAACTTTCAATGTAGCAAGGGTTAAGGGGCTAATCGGGGGGCTTGTAATTGGTATTATGGCTATTTTATTCAAATAAGCAACTGGATGGCAAAAGACGCCCTGCCAATTAATTGACGGGGCAGTGCCATATACAAGAAAGTCCCGAATCAAAAAGGTAACAAACTTTTAATGCTAACACAATACACCGCGAACTTCTGCTTTGACCATTTTTTAGTAAAAGTGTCATGAATTAAAAAAACCACATATAATAGTCATTAAAGATTACAAAAAATAAATTAAAAGCGTTTTTATAATTCATAGAGGCTTCGCAAGCTTTTGAAGAGCTGGTAACATACGAATAACGTTTTAGCAACTTAAAATTTATATTTTGAACATACAAACCACCAAATGACCCGTATTGGGTCAAAACCCTCAAACACCAAAACCATTTCTCCATGTTTAATACCCTCAGACGTATGTTTGGGATGGGTCTTTTGTTATTTGGCCTGTTCCATTCTATCGCCCTTGCACAGGTAACCACTGCCGCTTTATCCGGACAAGTAACGGATGCCAAAGGCGAAGCCTTGCCTGGTGCCACTGTAAAAGCCATACACCAACCTTCGGGGACCGTGTTTGGGACCGTAACCCGTGCAGACGGACGGTTCAACCTACCGAATTTGCGTATAGGTGGCCCATATGTGGTCGAGTTTAGTTTTATTGGATATAAAACCAATCGGACGGAAGGAATCCAACTATCGCTGGCCCAAAAACTGAATCTTTCGGTGGCGCTGGAGGAATCCGCACAAACCACAACCGTGGAAATAACGGCCAATACCGATGCTACCATTAACAAAGAGCGGACAGGAGCAGCCACCTATGTGAGCCAGGCCCAAATACAAGCCTTGCCCACCATCTCGCGCTCGGCCTCGGACTATACGCGCCTGACACCCGCTTCGGATGGAAATTCGTTTGGCGGTCGAAACGACCAATTCAACAATTTCTCGTTGGATGGGGCCATTTTTAATAATCCTTTTGGTCTGGACGCGGCCACACCCGGCGGTCAGACCGATGCGCAACCAGTTTCATTGGATGCCATAGACCAGATTCAGGTTTCACTCGCGCCTTACGACGTCACGCAAGCGGGGTTTACGGGTGCTGCCGTAAATGCGGTAACCAAATCTGGAACCAATTCTTTTGCCGGAACCGTATTTAGCTTTTACCGGAACGAAGCGCTCACGGGTAACAAGGTGGGCAGTAGCGAAGTCTTTAAAGGTGATCAATCGCAGTTTCAAGGTGGTTTTGCCATTGGCGGCCCGATCATTCAAAATAAATTATTTTTCTTTGCCAATGCCGAATTTGAGCGGCGGTCCGATCTTGGCTCCAACTACTTAGCGGCGGCTTCTGGACGCACTGGCGAGAATGTTTCACGGGTTTTGGCCTCCGATCTTATGGCCGTTTCCAATGCACTGAAACAACGATTTGGCTACGATACGGGTGCGTATGAGAATTATACCCACCAAACCCCCAACCAAAAAGGGATTTTGAAGTTAGACTGGAACCTGAGTGATCGGAGCAAACTCGCAGCCACCTACCAATTCCTCCAAGCCTCTAAAGACAAGCCTGCCCACCCATCTGCTATTGGACGTCGTGGCCCCGATTATACCACCTTACAATTTGAAAACGCTGGCTACCGCATCAACAACAACCTGAACACGGCAATCGTGGAACTGCGTACCCTCTTTGGTAACAAAGCCAGCAACAAACTTCAGGCTGGTTTCTCCTCGTTCCGAGATACGCGGGATCCGTTTTCTCCCCCTTTCCCGGTCATCAACATTAATAAAGACGGGATTCGCTACATTGTGGCAGGTCACGAACCTTTTTCCATTAATAACCGATTGAACCAAAACGTTTATCAGTTTACCGACAACCTCAACCTCTACTTAGACAAGCATACCCTGACATTGGGGGCTTCCTTCGAGAAATTCGAGTTTGATAACTCCTTCAACTTAGATGCCTTTGGTGGCACCTTTACACCCGGTTATAACAGTGTTCAAGAATTTATCACCCTCGTCAATTCAGGCGGTTTAGACACTGCAGTGAATGCGGCCAAGAATACAGCGGCCACCAAAAATGCAAAGGCATGGGGAGACAAAGACGGTTGGGCACTCGCCGAGACCAATATGGGGCAATTTGCCCTTTATGCACAAGACGAACTGGCCGTAAGCCCTACTTTGAACGTCACGTTCGGGGTGCGTGTGGATATGCCCTTATACTTCGATAGCGCCACCAAAGCACAAGAAAATATTGATCGCAACTGCTGTTATGACCCCAGTGTAGAATACTTTACCGAAACGGGTGCCAAGATTAAGTTCGACTCCACTCAATTACCCGATCAAAAGCCGCTGTTTTCGCCTCGTTTTGGTTTTAACTGGGACGTAAAAGGCAACCGGACCCAACAGGTTCGTGGTGGGAGTGGCCTCTTTACCGGACGTTTCCCCTTCGTTTGGGTGGGTAACCAAATCGCCAACCCGAACTTCTGGTTCTATACCGTAACCTCGCCCGACTTTAAGTACCCGCAAGTTTGGCGCACCAATTTGGGATACGACCAACAATTTGGCCAAGGCTGGACGCTCTCTGGTGACTTTATCTATACCCGCGACCTCCATGCGATGATGGTGCGGAATTATGGCCTTAACAAACCTTCGGGAACCCTGAAAGGGGTGGATAACCGCCCCATTTATACTGCTGCCGATCGCACAGTACCTTACGCCAATAATGCCTATGTCTTTACCAATACCGACATTGGCTATACCTTCAATGCCTCGTTCCAACTACAACGCAATTGGGCAAATGGCCTTTACACATCGCTCGGCTATAACTACGGCATAGCCATGGATGCCTCTTCGATTGATGCGGAAATCTCTTCGGATGCCTTCGACCGGAATCCGGCATACGGCAATGTAAACGAGGCCATACTCGCCCCTTCACTTTATGGCAATAAACACCGGATTGTGGGTGCGGCCTTTAAGAAATTTAGCTATGGCAATGGCAGAATGGCTACCACCGTTTCCCTGTTCCTGCAAGCAGCCGAAGGCGGACGCTATAGCTACACATATTCTGGAGACCTAAACGGTGATACTTCTGGCTTGAACGACCTGATCTTTATTCCTACCGATGCACAGATTGACCAGATGAAATTCTCCGGCACCGCCTCCGAGCAAACTGTGCAAAAAGCGGCCCTGAAAGCCTATATCGCACAAGATGGATACCTCTCTACCAATCGTGGGAAAGTGGCAGACAAGTTTGCGACAACCTCCCCTTGGTACAGCCAAGTGGACTTACGCCTTCTGCAAGACTTCAACCTAAGCATGGGTGGGCAAACTAAAACCCTTCAGGTAAGCTTGGATGTGTTGAACCTTGGCAACCTGATTAATTCCAATTGGGGCGTGCGCCAAATCCCTGTTAATACACAACCTATTGGGGTGTCGGTAGATGCCAATGGCAACCCTACCTATAGCTTTGATACCAACCTTCAAAATACCTTTGCCGATGACTTTAGCCTGCTTTCGCGTTGGCAAGCACAGTTGGGCATTCGGTTTATTTTCTAATCTGACACGTTAAAAAGTAACGACAAAAGCCGTTCCGGAATACACCGAAGCGGCTTTTTTGATCCTCAACACCTGCTGTTAAAACCCATCCCCAAATGCAGGTTCAATTTTGCCTTTCGGCGGCCTCCTGCCCACACTGAATGATCCCAAAGACCGTTTCCATCAGAGCGGGAATGTCTTTTCGGGTAAAACCATTGGTTTCTATGGCCGGATGAAAAATCACCCGAACTTCGCCTGGCGAGACCAAATAGCGGCGTTCATCGGCACAAGCATAAAAACCCACAAAAGACATTGGAATAATAGGGACACCTGCCTCAATGGCCACCTCGAACGCCCCTCGCATAAATGGAACCATCTGGTTGCTCCACGTGCGTTCTCCTTCCGGATAAACCATGATCGCATGGCCTTCGCGCACCATTTTTCCGGCTTGCCGGATGCTCTCGACGGCCTTACGCGGCGTGGAACGATCCACAAAAACACAAAAACGCTGTAGTACCCAGCCAATAAAAGGCGCTGTTTTAAGTTCTACCTTCGCCAAAAAGCCAAATGGGACAGGTATAAATCCAGTAGAAACAAAAATATCCAGCACATTTTGATGATTTGCCAAAAAGATATATGGCTTTGTGGGGTCTAGAGCAAAAGGCAATGCCACATGGGTCCGTATGCCCATCAACGCCAACATGCCTCGGCCCCAGCGCCTACTCCAGCGATGAAAGATGGCAAGGCCCGGCTTTAAAAGGCTGTGTACCAGCACCGCTGTACAACAAAAAATGGTATAAAGACTGCCGGAAAACAAAATCCAAACCGTCCAGCACCCAGTTTTGAAGGAGGGCTTTAAAACATCCTCCGAAGTTCTTTTTGGGACAGCACTTGTGGGGACATTCATGGTACAAATAAGGTTAACAATGTTAATATCCGAATTAACACCCGATTCTGCAAAAAAATGATCGGTGAAAAACACGGAACTTTACCCGCAAAATGTCCTCTTCGCTTTATGCCGGCACTTGTTTTTCCGCAACCTCGCGAATGATTGATAGCAGATAATCTATGGCTGCCTGGTCTTTTCGGTGATTGATGAGGCAGGCACGCAAGGCGAATTGTCCTTTTAGCTTGGTTCCCATGATAAATACACGCCCATCTGCCTCCAGTGCCGGAACCAAACGCTGATTAAATGCGGCCTTTTCGGCCTCGGTGACCATCGCACCTCGATATCGAAAACAACCCACCGCCAATGGCCCCGATGCGAGCCACTCAAAATCGGGTGCTGCTTCCACTTGCGCTTTCAGATATTGGGTAAGAGCAATGTCTTTCCGGATCATGGCCCGAAACCGCTCGAATCCATAGACCTTAACAGAGGTCCAGACCTTGAACGCCTTGGCATTGCGCGAGAGTTGGAAATAATGGTCGTTAAAATCAAATTGTACCGATGCCCCGTCGAAGTTGTTGTCCAAATAATCCGCATGTTGATGGTAAGAAGTCCGCAGCGTTTGCCAATCACGGACCAATACACAGCCCACCTCGAAGGGTTGATACAGCCATTTATGAAAATCCAAGGCGATAGAGTCCGCCAAGGCTATTCCACAGTACGCAGCGCTTAATTCTGGAAGCCCGGAAGCCAACCCACCATAAGCCCCATCCACATGGAACCACAACCGATATTTTTGGGCCAGCAGTGCCAACGACTCTAACGGATCAATCGCACCCGTATTCACCGTCCCCGCATTGCCCACAATACAAAAAGGTTGTAAACCAGCCGCCAAGTCCGACTGAATCTGTGCCTCTAACAAATCCAACCGAATGGTAAAATCGGCATGAGTGGGGATTTTGCGTATGTGTTTACGCCCAAGCCCCAAAAGAGCCATGCTTTTATCTATGCAATTATGGGTTTCTTCTGAAGCATATAAGATAAACGGCTTTTGACCAAAAAGCCCATTGTTTTGCACTTCTAAGGTATTGAAAAACGTATTTCGGGCTACGGTCAATCCAGCCAAATTGGCCTCAGAGCCTGCACTAACCATCGCCCCACCTGCATCGTCGGTAAAACCAATCATGGCAGCGGCCCATTTGACCACCCGTTTTTCAATCTCGGTCATGGCTGGCGCCAAATGCCATTTTGTATTATTTTGGTTTAGGGTGGTCATGATCAACTCGGCCAAGGTTGATACCTGATTTCCGCCAGACATGACATAGGCATACATGTGTTTGCCAAAATTGCCGGTCGCCGTCACCACCACTTTTTCCCGAATCTCGTCAAAAACCTCGGACAACGGCTGTGGTTCCTCAGGCAGCGGAGCATCAAAAAGAGCAGCCATTTCTTGTGGAGTTCCAGCATTAAACCCTTTAAGGGACTCCATATGCCGATAAAACCCCATGACCATCTGGAAGGTTTGGTCTAACATGTCCTGAAATTCATCCAGTGGGAAATCGAGTGTTTGGGTATGGTTTTTTGATGGGTGCATGTTTTTTCTCTAAGATACGGACACCCGAAGCGATATACCGGACTCTATGACGGATGCTTCCATAAATCCTTTTCCTACTATGCTAAGCTAAGTTACTCCCGCCATCTATGAATGCCTATCCGACGTGGCCTTTATAGGTGTGTAAAATATGTAATTAACTATATGTAATTAGTTATCTTGATGTGATTGATGTCCTAGCAGGGCAGATGTATGGGAAAGATCAAATTGGATTGGCGATAACCCATCCGGTTCACACCAAGCACTTTTTTTTTATTCATCCCTTTTTAAAGTGAAACAAGGCTGCAAGTTGGTCGTTTATGTATTAACTTTAAAATACAAAGTTCTTTATAATTTTTATTTATTTACCGAAACCAACCCCATTATGTTGAAAAGAATCATCGCCATCGGCTTCATCTTTATCATGACGGCCATTGCATGGTCTATCCTCGGCGCCAACCTGTTCATCCGCTCCAACGAGTCCGACCAAAGCCTCACGCAGGCGGTCGGGGATTTATGGGGGCGTCCGTTGGAGCAAACGGCCCCACAGGTGTATTGGGAAGAAAAATCCACCAAAACCGTAGTTGAAGCGGTGGATGGAAAAAATGTATCGCGTACCCAAACCGAGACCGAGCGCCACCCTGTGAACCTTGCAGGTTCTACGGTTGATGTACGCTTTAAATTGGAACACCGCCAAAAGGGCTTGATGTGGTATCCTACCTACTCCCTTTGGTACGATGCCACCTATACCATCCTGAACGATACTGGAGAACCACGTACTTTGCGATTCCATTACACCTTTCCCTCGTCTTCGGCGGCCTACGACGACTTCACTTTTCAGGTGGGCGATAAAATGCGGGCAGATATGACGGTAGAGGGCAGTCAAATGGTAGAAGATTTGGCGTTGGCCCCCGGTGCTGCTCAAGTCATCCGCGTGAAGTACAAAACGCAGGGCATGAAAACCTGGATGTATAACCTAGGCGAGGGTGTAAAACAGGTACGTAACTTCCGCCTGACGGCCCATACCGATTTCGACAATGTGGATTTTCCAGCAACAGGGGTTTCTCCCACCCAAAAATCGCAAACCAACGGTGGTTGGAAGCTCACTTGGGCTTATACCAACTTGCTGGCAGACATTAATGTAGGTCTGGTAATGCCCCAAAAGCTAAATCCGGGGCCTTGGGTGGCGAAAGTAACTTTTTTTGCCCCTATTTCGCTCTTCCTATTTTTCTTTGTGCTCTTCATCATTACAGTTATTCGGAAGGTGAACATCCACCCCATGAATTACTTCTTTATTGGGGCCTCTTTCTTTAGCTTTCACTTATTATTAGCCTATTTGGTGGATCATATTTCGGTAGAATGGGCCATGCTCATTTGCTCGGTGGTGTCTATCGCACTCACGGTCTCGTACATGCGGCTGGTGGCTGGCAATACCTTTGCATGGCGAGAGGTGGGCCTAAGCCAATTTGTATATCTGGTTTTGTTTTCTTACACCTTCTTCTTGGAGCACTACGTCGGACTGGCAGTTACGATCCTCTCTATCCTCACGCTCTTTGTGGTGATGCAAATGACAGGTCGCATCAACTGGGACGAGGTATTTACCAAACCCAAAACCACGTCCGGATAAAAAAAGGGGGCTTTATTTTATCCGGAGTGGCACAGTGTACTACTCCGGATTTTTTTTGCCGTTCTGCCCTAAAGGTTGCCCCTATAGAAAGATATTTCTCATGATGCTACGACCACTTCACAACCAATACACGTGGACATGGCCCCTCTTCAGGGTGGTTTTTACCTAAATAGATGATTAACTTCCGGCTTCTTGCCGAACACGCCCTGAATCCACCACGCCCAACCAAACCGAGCTTATACCAAGATGTCTATCACCCGCGAAAAACTAGCCCTCGCCCTTAAAAAGGAAGCCCTCCGGCTGGGATTCTCGGCATGTGGCATCTCTAAGGCCGAGTTTTTGGAGGACGAAGCCCGAAAATTGGAGGCTTGGCTGAAAGGCGGACACCAAGCAGGAATGGCTTGGATGGAAGGACACTTTGATAAACGGACGGATCCCCGTAAACTAGTGGAGGGCGCAAAATCCGTGATTTCCGTGATCCATACCTACTACCAACCCATCGAGCGCTTAGACCTGCCCACCACCGGAAAAATCAGCCGATATGCTTGGGGAGACGACTACCACGATGTCCTAAAAGATAAACTCAACATGCTTTTTTGCTGGCTCGAAGCGCATGTGGGCACGCTGAATGGACGGGCATTTGTGGACTCCGCACCCGTTATGGATAAAGTGTGGGCGGCCAAAAGCGGATTGGGATGGATCGGTAAAAACACCAATCTTATTTCTCGTACCGCTGGCTCCTTTTTCTTTATTGGAGAACTGATCGTGGACCTCGATTTGCCTCCCGATAGCCCAATACCCGACTATTGCGGCTCTTGTACCCGCTGCATTGATGCTTGCCCGACTGATGCCATCCATCCAGCAGGTTTTGTTCAGGCCGAAAAATGTATCTCGTATTGGACCATCGAACACAAGGGGATCGAGGTGCCGGACGCTTTAACGCGGCAATTTGATCAATGGATTTTTGGGTGCGATGTCTGTCAAGAGGTGTGTCCCTGGAATAAGTTCAAGAAACCAACCCAAGAACCACGATTTGAAGCCCGAACGGGCATGACGGACACTTCCTTGCAAACTTGGATGGAATTGGATTTGGAGGAATTCAGAAAACGCTTCAAAGGAAATCCCGTAAAACGCACCAAGTACGAAGGATTTAAACGCAATATCCGATGGGTTTTACCCGATGACCTTCCTCCGTAAAGGTTGTAGCACCCCCATAGGGGATCACAAAAAAAGCCGCTCCCAAATAGGGAAGAGCGGCCCTTATGCAAAAACAAACGTAACAGAACCCTTATTTAGCAGGGCTATATGGCAAAGAGGAGTGGTGTAGTACAATGCGTAACTTCCCATCTACCCCTCTCTTATAACCAAATGTTTTGTCCACCATGGTTTCTTTGCCATCTTTGCCCGTGATATAGACGTTCCCTTGCCAAATGGCCATATTACCATCCGTATTCAGGCTACTCGTAACGTAGCGAGCAGCCGTCCAGCCCTTGAGTGCAAAACCAGTATCCTCAGGGTACTTTGAATTGCCTCCGATAAAATAGGCGGCTGCACCCTCGCGGGTTGTGCGGAAGGTCCGTTCTCCAGAGGCTAAGGTTGGCTTGAAGGATACGGGCGCATCTGCATAATTATATAAATTGTCTAAGACCTGTCCGGCAATCGTCTTATAGTCTTTATTTTCTGCATGAGCTTTGGAGATGCTCACCAATCCATCGCACCATGCCCGAAGCGCAACGTCCACGTTTGACTGTGTGATTCGGTTGCTGGTAGCGGTACTGGTGGTGGAGTTTAATGAGATCGCTTGCTTAGGCGTGCTACATGCGGCGAAGGTAAAAACAAAAGATGCTAACAAGAGGTTTAAGACATTTTTTCTCATACATATCGGATTTAAAAAGTTAAGGGTAATTATTTACTATTCGTTGAAGCCTATAAAAAGACCCAGTAATTTTCTAAAAATGTGGGCCATCTAAAAACTTATTAAGACAATCTCTGAATTTACCAATACCTTATTAAGTACTTATTAGTGTAGGGTTAGAAGTGAATTAAAAAGACATCCTACGATACATTTTCAAAATCATCTTCTTAGGCGGTGGAAAAACGGTGGCGAGGCACCTCTGGAAGGCGGTAACGCGTAGGGAAGGCGGTGTGATAAACACCTCCCGATCCTTCGGCTGCGAAAGGGTTTTTCGTTCCACCTTTCGGCGTTCGCAGCACCCCAAAGCGTTAACAAAAACAAGATTATCATCAAAACCACCACGGTGCGGCAATAAGCTCTTTTTTGATAAGGAACGCCCGTTGTTTCATAAAGCGTTTGATGGCAGCTGCACCCATGCGCGTTCCACCAATCCCCGACATTTTGAACGATTGTTTCTCGCCTTCATGCACCATCGAGGTTAAAGCACATTCGTTAATCGAGATCGCGCCCGCTTCGATGTGTTGCCCAATGTGATAGGCTGTTTCCCAATCTTTGGCAAAAACCGCCGCACTTAATCCGAAAATCGTGCCATTCGCCAATGCCAGTCCTTCTGCTTCGGTTTGGAACGTCATCACAGGAATAAGGGGCCCAAAAGTTTCTTCTGTCATGACCTTCATGGTGTGGTTTACGCCTATTAGCACCGTTGGGCGGCAATACCAACCACCATTTTTCTGCTCACATTGTGCATTTCCCGTCAGCAAGGTTGCCCCTTTTTCCAACGCATCTTGTAGATGGGCATTGATGATACTGACTTGCTTATCTGAAATCACGGGTCCAATTTGTCCATCAGAAACGGTGGGATAAGCAAGTTGTACCTTTTCCGCTTTGGCTTTTAGTAAGGCTAAAAAGTCGGGTGCAATAGATTTTTGTACATAGACCCGCTCAATAGAAAGGCAAGATTGTCCACAATTAACCGTACTACCCCATAAAATCGAGGCAGCAGCTTGGTCTAAGTTCGCGCCTTCAAAGACCAACGCGGGGTCTTTTCCCCCAAGTTCGAGAAAACAAGGGATAAAGTTTTTCGCACAAGCGGCATACACCTTACGCCCCGTTGCAACGCTTCCCGTAAAGCATAATAAATCCACATGCTTAAGCAAAGTCGCGCCTGTTTTGCCATCGCCTGCCATAAACGACAATACGCCTGCAAGTTCGGGCGTTTCTTGAATCGAACGCATCAAGGGTTCAATAAAACGCGGGGTTACTTCGCTCGGTTTGATCACCACGCTGCATCCTGCTAAAAGTGCGGGCAAGGTATCTATCAAAGCCAGCAAGAGGGGAAAATTCCAAGGACTAATCACACCCACCAAGGGATAAGGCTGCAAGTCTTGCTTGATCTGAATGAAGGGAATGGCGGAGGTTTTATCGGGGCTGGGGACAAAGAAATCCGTAGCAAACCCACACCAACGATCTATGCTTTGGGCAATGAGTTTCGCCTCCAATTCGCTTTCATACCGCCGCCCTGTATCAAGCGTAAGTGCTTCAATGATGTCTTCTAAGTGTGAAGCAAGGCCGTTCTTCCATGCTTGTAAAACCGCAATGCGTTCGGCAATGGTCTTCTGTTGCCAAGCCACTTGATTGGTACGAAGCCGCTTCGTTTCGTTGCGGATTTGAGCAGGGGTTGGGAGCGGAAACGTATAATCCAATGCCCCTGTTCGAGGATTTCGGACCTGGTAGAGTTGATCTGATTTCATGACATTCAAGAAGGTTTATATGCGGTCGTACTCGATAGGGGTGCTGTAAGGTGTGAGGCGTTGCCCGTCTTTTTCCAAAAGCTCCATCACCTGCAAGCGGTCTTTTGCAATGGTTTCGATCAAGGTAAAACGCATTCCATTACCCCAATCGTTGGGCGCATGAAGCGTAAAAGCTTCGTCGTTCAAGGCATATTCGGCGGGAGCAAAGCGTGGACTCACTTGAAGCGTACCAAAATCAATGGAAAGCGTTGGATTGTCGTTGGTAAGTTGCGCCATGGGGAGCGAATCGGGTAACTGATAGGCATAAAGCCGCACGGTTTGCGCGTTCACGCCTTCAAAAAAGAACAAGTGATGGTTGATTTTCTCGCTGCCATCAGGATAAGTGTAATAACTTTCTTCGATGAGCCAAAATCCGTTCCGCGATGGTGCGTTCCTAATTTTCTCATCTGCAAGGCGGTTGATATGGCGGGCAAAAGGATGGGCTTGTGTGCCATTTTTTCGCTCGCGTTCTACTTGTTGGTGGTTGTCAAAGTCGCCTGTAATGTAAGTTTGAAATAAATCAAGGACTGTCATTTATGTTATTATGATAGGGTTTGATGGCAAGAACATGGTTTCATAAATTGGCAGAGCCTGCACTTTGGGCGTGTTAATTCTGAATCGTAAACGCTGCCACACGTTGCTACGTTCCGATGAGGCTACGAAAAACGGCAAGGCGAGAATGCGAGATTGGGTTTTGGGTAACGACGGAACTGTATGCAGTTGCCCGACTGCGGGCTGCTTTTCGGTCGAGCCACACCGCAGTTGTTGTGAGCTACGCGATTTGTCGTCAGGCCATTGACATATAGTTTTTGTTGCGTTAGGTTTTTCTATAATGGTGGCCCAAAATTAAGGGAATTCGAGATAGTCATTTTTTTTGTGCATTTAATATGCAGGAAATAATTATTTTTACAACGTGTTTGAGGGCGAAAAATAAATTTTGAACTTTATTCTAAGAAATGGCTAATATATAATAGAGGAAAATAAAACATTACCTCCTACACCAAAAGCTTGGAGAATGACTTTCAGGGGTAATATTGATTGATTGATTATCCTGAAAACCAAAGGTAATGTTATTTTTAACGTTTTTTAGCGAGAATAAGGTTTTTTTATTGTCTGGTTTGGTCAAATTTTTGGAAACTAAATACTAAAAATATGTCAAAAATTTATTCGTAAATGAAATTTTCATACAGCGATAAAAAATAAAATAACCCCTAATTCGGCTACATATGCTGTAATGTAATCAGGGGTATTTATATTACACATTATCTAAAGAAGGATTCTTGAAAATTGTTTTTGGCATCACTTTAGCATGGCTCCCATCGCCCCCCAAGCGCGTTATTTTTTAGCTCGCCTCGCATCAACATCCTTGCGCCGCTTCTTGTCGGCCGTGTACAATCCTCGTTTACCTTTGGTTATGTTACACATATTCTTCGATCGGCGGGCAGGCACATACCAAATTCCGGTCGCCATACGCATTGTCCACCCGTCCTACATATGGCCAGAACTTGTGGCTTCGGAGGCCGAGTAATGGGTAAGCGGCCTTCTCGCGGGAATACGGGCGTTCCCATTCCCCAAGCAATACCTCGGCAGTATGGGGAGCATGTTTTAGTACGTTGTTATCAGCGGGATAAAGCCCGTTTTTTACTTCTTCCATTTCCTGACGAATGGCGATCAGGGCATCACAGTAGCGGTCTAATTCGGCTTTGGTTTCAGATTCGGTCGGCTCTATCATGATGGTTCCTGCCACCGGGAAACTCATGGTAGGCGCATGGAAACCATAGTCCATGAGGCGTTTGGCCACATCTTGGTCATCAATCCCTGTTTCTTTTTTCAATGGACGAAGGTCTATCATAAACTCATGCGCCGATCGGCCATTGCTTCCTTTGTATAAAATCGGAAAATGCCCTTCTAAGCGCTTGGCCATATAATTGGCATTCAAAATGGCATATTTGGTGGCATTGGTCAACCCTTCTGCACCCATTAAGGCGATGTATGCCCACGAAATGAGCAATACACTTGCCGAGCCGAAAGGGGCTGCCGAGACGGGGCCTTGTGCCAAACCGAGGGAAACCACGGGGTGTCCGGGTAGGTGGGGCGTCAGGTGCTTGGCCACGCAAATGGGTCCCATGCCAGGCCCGCCTCCTCCGTGTGGAATGGCAAAGGTTTTGTGCAAATTCAGGTGGCAGACGTCTGCGCCAATGGCTGCCGGAGAGGTGAGGCCCACTTGGGCATTCATATTGGCGCCGTCCATATAGACTTGTCCGCCGTATTGATGGATGATTTCGCAAATTTCGTGGATGGCTTCCTCAAAAACGCCATGCGTAGAAGGGTACGTCACCATCAGTGCGGCCAAATTGGAGGCGTGTTTTTCGGCTTTCATGCGAAGGTCCGATACATCTATATTGCCATGATCGTCGCAATTTACCACCACCACCTTCATTCCAGCCATCACCGCCGAGGCCGGATTGGTGCCGTGTGCCGATGAAGGGATTAGGCATACGGTGCGGTGGTGGTCGTTATTGGCTTGATGCCATGCACGAATCGTTAGCAAGCCCGCATATTCACCTTGTGCGCCGGAATTGGGCTGGAGCGAAACGCCATCAAAGCCCGTAATCTCGGCAAGCCAGCGCGAAAGCTCCTCAAAAATCATCTTATAGCCCGTCACTTGGTCTTCCGGCGCAAAGGGATGGAGGCCGCCAAAAGCAGACCACGTTACCGGAATCATCTGTGTGGTCGCATTGAGCTTCATGGTACAGGAACCCAGTGGAATCATGCTGGTGGTGAGCGAGAGGTCTCGCGATTGCAGGCGGTGGATGTAGCGGAGCATCTCGTGCTCGGTCTGATACAGGTTAAAGACCGGATGTGTCAGATAGGTTGACGTTCGGCGCATATGGCCTTGATAGCCGCTTTCTATATCCTGTGCATACAAGGCGGATGTCCGCTGAAAATTGGTATGTAAAAAGACTTCCAGAAGGGCATCCACATCGGCAGCGGTGGTGGTTTCGTCTAAAGAAATCCCCAGATGGCCATTTGGAAAAGTGCGCACATTGAGGTGCTTGGCCAACCCTCTTGAAACCGCAAGGTCAGCGTCGTGATGGTTCATTTCCACCTCAATGGTATCGAAGAAATCGGTGGTAAGGACGTTAAAGCCTTTGTCCGTAAGTCCTTCTACCAAAATTTTGGTAAGGTCATGAATGCGTGTAGCGATTTTTCGCAGGCCTGTCGGGCCATGATAAACGGCATACATCCCCGCCATCACCGCCAAAAGGACTTGTGCTGTGCAGATATTTGAGGTTGCTTTGTCTCGGCGGATGTGCTGTTCACGGGTTTGGAGTGCCATCCGAAGGGCCGTTTTGCCATTGGCATCTTTAGAAACCCCGATAATCCGTCCGGGCATTTTGCGTGTAAAGGCTTCCGAGGCGGCCATAAACGCGGCATGTGGTCCGCCATAGCCCATCGGAACACCAAACCGTTGTGTATTTCCGATGACAATATCGGCCCCAAACTCGCCGGGCGGTGTGAGCAAGGTCAAGCCCAAGAGGTCTGCTGCTATAATAACGGTTGCTTTGGCAGACTTGGCCCTTTCGCAGAAGGTACGGTAGTCGTGAACCTGTCCGGTGGTGTTGGGGTATTGCAAGACCGCCCCAAAAACATCGTCATGGAAGGCAAACGTTTGCCAGTCTCCCACCTCTACTTTAAATCCTAAGGGCAGTGCACGGGTTTGGATAACGGCGATGTTTTGCGGATGGCAATGGGCATCCACAAAAACCGTCTGCCGTTTGGGTTGTTGGCCATGTGCCATACTAACCGCCTCGGCACAAGCGGTGGCTTCGTCTAAAAGGGAGGCATTGGAAATTGGCAGTCCAGTAAGATCCGCCACCATTGTCTGGAAGTTCAGCAGGGCTTCCAACCGGCCTTGTGCAATTTCGGCCTGATAAGGGGTGTATTGGGTGTACCAGCCGGGATTCTCCATGATGTTCCGGAGAATCACAGGGGGCGTAATGGTATCCGAATAACCCATTCCGATGTAGGACTTGAATATTTTGTTTTTGGAAGCAATCTTACGCAGGTACGCCAAGACTTCCGATTCGGCCATCGGCGGGTCTAAAGCCAAGGGTCGAGGCAGACGAATGGATTCCGGGACGGTTTGTTCTATCAGGTCTTCTAAGGTTTCTGCGCCCACCACTTCCAGCATGGCTGCCAAATCGGCAACAGAAGCGTTGTGACGGGGTTCAAAACAGTCTAAAGGGGCGAGTTGAATAGACATAACAACTTTGTAGGTGAATGGTTTAGGCTTTTTGCAAGTTAATCAATCCCATCCGGAGGATCTGCGAATTTGTCTTCAGGTTCTTTGAAAGGGCTTTTTTGATAGCATAAAGCCCTTCTTGGTATCGAGGGGTCTTGTTGCTCCCCGAACAAATCGGGAGCCAGTTGCCCAAGGGCAAACAACGCCAAGGATGGCTCATCTTGTCCTGCCAGTACCCCCGATAACAGGCGAATGGGCAAAAAATAACCCAAAACTTGTTTGTCTCATGTAGGCATTGTATTATGATCTACGTTTATTCGCCGCCCACCTTCACGCAAAAACATGCTGTGTGGAAGGACGCGGAGCAGACCGCCTAAGGGAACAATTACGCGGAAAAGCCGCAAGGATATGCTTAAGGAGTGTAATTTTCAGCAGGCTGCGGTAAACGTTTCTGCACCAGCTAAAGCCAAGCAAGTGGTGCAAAGTCTTGGTAGGTCCTCATGCGGTCTTACCGTATTCGTATGACCTGCTTTGTGTGAGAGGACGTTGGGGTTAGCAACCGAACCCAATACACTCCATTGGGCAATTCGTTACCTGCGTCATTTTTCCCATCCCATACAACCGACGTTTGACCAACTTCCAGATGCCCCTGAAGGAGTGTACGTACTTGCTGCCCCAATAGGTCATAGACCATTACTTGTATGCGCTGAGGAGCGGTCAGCGTGACCGGAATCCGAACCTCAGAAGAAAAAGGCATTGGATATGCAGCGGATAATCTGGATTGGGTGGGAAGGGCGGTCTCTTGCGATTGTGCAGCAGATGTACGGGTGTGCCAGAGCGCCAAGCGCGGCGATATCTTGCCCCCAGCCGATGAGAACTCGCCGCCCACATAGAGTTCGCTGCCGAGGACGGCAAGAGACAAAACCGTATTATTCGTGCCTTGTCCGAGTGCCGCCTATGTATTGGTCGCTGGACTGTATTTGGCGATGTTATTAGCTTTTACGCCGCCTATCTGCAAAAACTCGCCGCCTACATAGAGGTTGCCTTGTGCATCTTTGGCAAGGGCATAAATCACAGTTACAGCATCCTGGTTTTCAAAGCGGCTGTCCCAGTTGGCATCATCGTCGGTGGGCGTGCTTTGGGGGATAAAGCGCGGTGCGCCGTTTGCGTCCTGCACCATGCGGAAGCCCTTGGCCTCGTAGCTACCGGCGGGCAGGTTGCGGCGGAGGCGACCGTCTGCATCTAAGGCTTTTTCAAGCGGTGTAGCAGGAGTCGTAGGGATTTGGGCCATCACCCCAAAAGGGAGGAGTTAACACATCCAAAAAACAAGTGGTATAGAAAGGCAGTCATTTGTTTGGCGCTTTTGCATTAAAGAGAAACCTTAAAATACTATATACCTACATACCAAAACAAAACTTAATTATTCAGTTTACCCAAACTTAAGGGACTATACTTCCATCGCCAATTGTGTCAAGAAAGCCCGCAGGAAATCGGCCCGGCATTTTGCTTCTTTTCGGCCCGTTTCGGTTTGCATTTTATCTGGCAATAAGAGCAACTTGGTGTAAAAGTGGTCTATGGTAAACGTGGCATCGTCGGGCGGGCGTTGCGTGCAAAAGGGGTCTTGGAGGCTGTATAACGGCTTGCCCCAAGCACCACCGAGCATGAGGCAGCGGGCCAGTCCCACCGCGCCGATGGAATCCAAGCGGTCGGCATCTTGAACCACTTTGGCCTCGATGGTTTCGGGGGGGATATTGGCCGTGAAGCTATGCGCCTCTATGGCATGACGTATGTCTGCGAGATGCTTGGTGGGATAGCCAATTTTCTTTAGAAATTCCTCGGCTTTCTGTGCAGAAATGCGGGAGGCTTGAGAACGAAGCGGACTTGTTTTCTCGACATGTACACAGTCGTGGAGCCAAGCGGCGGGAGTCACTACGGCCAAATTGGCGCCTTCGGTAACGGCCAAGACTTTGGCTGTTTTCACCACCCGCTGGATGTGTGAAAGCCCGTGTGCGGCATCACTGCCGGGTTGTCTTTCTAAAAATGCCCTAATCTGGGCTTCCCATGCTTCCATTTGGTTGTGTTTTCAACGTAAAAAAGTGAAGATACGTTGCTTGTTTTGTATGGCCAAAAAGAGATGGGTTTTTGCTGCGTATTGCCCTATTTTGGCTTGATGACTGGAGCCTGGTTGAAAGTGTAAGGACTTGTAAGACCACCAGTAGGACTTTTTGTGCTTGTTTTGTGTTCATAAAAAAAGCCCGGAATGAGCCTCCGAGCTTTTCTGATAGACGCCTGTGTGCTTAGTTAGAGATCGAAATCCCCAACATCGGGAGGAAAAATTCCTCGGTATAGGGGTTGGCCACTAATTTTAGGATAACAGTTGCGGGAAGTGGGCCTAACTTCATTTCTTTCGAGAGGTTCAGCCCCAGTTCCGTAAGACCTGCTTTATTGGTTCCATAGTAGCCGCTCTTGCTTAGTGTGCCGCCGCCTACGATCTCGAACGTCAGGTTGTTACGGGTAATGGGGTATTTTACCTGAACGTAATTGGACTTGTCGTCGTCTCCAGAGACATTCAGGTTGCCATTAATGCTAAGTGGGAAGTTTTCTGGACCGCTCCACGTGGCATTCAACTCTATGGTTTGATACGTATCGTCATCGGCAAACACAAGGTAGTCGGTTGCGCCAACGGCCAAAGAACCCGCATTGCCCAAGCCCAATTCGTAGGCAGCAATCAGGTCCACTTCTTTGGCGGGGCCATGAGTTTTACCTTCTGGTACGCCAAATGCAAATTTGTCTAAGGTGAGGTTGCCCCAAGCACTAACAGACAATTTACCAATCCCTAACGACAGGCCTGGTTGGATACTGGGGCCATAGCCCAACATGCCATTCCGCCAGTGATATTGGCTGTATAGGTCGAATGTAACGCCCACTTCAACTTGGGCAAATGCCCCTGGGGCCATGAAGGCCATCATGAGTAGGAGGGTAGAGAGTCTTTTTTTCATGTCGTTTTAAGTTTTGTTGGTATAAGAATATTGGTTATTGGGGAATTTAGGGTTTTTAATTAAAAACAAAAAGTTATTAGGATTATGTTATTAATAATTTAAGTTAAATACACACTAAATCATTAATTTATTCAAAAGTGGTTGATAGGTATCCACTCTTCGGTCTCGCAAAAAATGCAAGAGTTCACGGGCTTCCCGTATTTTTTGCAAGGCACAATCGGCGTAGAGAATGGTTTCATCGGAGCCGGCTTGTGCCAGAAGGTCGCCAAAGGGATCGCTGACGAAACTTTTGCCATAGAACGTCATCTCGTCCTCGGTTCCTACGCGGTTTACGGCGGCAATAAACACGCCGTTGGTAATGCCGTGTGAACGGATAACGGTTTGCCATGCAGCATCGGAAGAATAATCCGGACGGTCTGGCTCCGAGCCTATCGCAGAGGGATAAAAGATAATGCCTGCGCCCTGTAAAGCAAAAATCCGCGCTACTTCCGGGAACCACTCGTCCCAGCAAATCCCTACGGCAATACACCCAAACATGGTCTGAAAGACCGGATAGCCAAGGTTTCCGGGCGTAAAGTAGTACTTTTCGAGATATTGCGGGCCGTCTGGAATGTGGGTTTTGCGGTATTTGCCCAGATCGCGGCCATCAGCATCGAAGACCACGACCGTATTAAAATACACACCGGGCAGGGCTTCTTCATAGATTGGTACGATGATCACCACACCCAACTCCGCAGCCAGTGCCGAAAGGGACTGGGTTGTTGGATTGGGCAAGGGTTGTGCATACCGATACCCACTTACTTCCACCCGTTGTGGGAAATATACCGCATTGTACAACTCTTGCAAGCAGATGATTTGTGCGCCATGCGTAGCGGCCTCTTGGATTTTTTCGATGGTTTTGGCTTCGTTGGCGGTAACATCGGGGCCACAAGATAACTGCAAAAGAGCGATTTTTACGGAACTTAGGTCGTTCATTTCGTTCGTTCGGTTTGGCGGGTATTATTTAGACGATGGTTCCTGTTTGGTGATACAGTGGATGCCACCACCGCCAAAGTTGATGGCAGTTGCATCTATCTGAATCACTTTACGGTCGGGGAAAAGGCTCTCCAATTGCTTTTTGGATTGTTCATCGCGCTGTTTTAACACAGGATCCATACCAGGACGATAAAATTTTTGGGCGATGATGAGGCCATTCGTAATCAGAAAATTCAGGTAACTGGCAGCAGCAACGGTGGCTACGGGTCTGCCAACGGGAAAAGGGATGCCCGTTTTTTTGTATTCCATGGTTGCGATATAGTCGTAGGTTCCATCTCCGGGCTTTTGCATCCGGATGATAGAGCGAGGCATAGGCATACGTACAATTTTGAAGGGTTTTTCATCCTGATCCGTTGCGTTCCGCAGGATTTCGAGGTTTTCGTCTATACGTTTTTTATTCTCTACGGCAATTGGGTCGTCCATATCGCTCGGATCCACTTCGGCAACGGCAATGGTTTGGGCGTCAATAAACCGGACATGCTCATCAATGTGGCCATTGGTGGTGACCACAGTATATACTTTTTGGCCGTTGGGGCCGTCTATGGGGCCATTGAAGGTATGTTCGTCTTCCAGCACGCCTTTTTTTAACCAGATCACTTTTTTGAGGTGGTATTTTTGTTTATAGATCGCAGCCATTTGGTCTAAGGTGAGGTTCGGATTACGGCTTTGGTCGGATTGTGCAACCGCAAGCATCACCCCTTTGCCATTAAATTCATGGTTCCCGCCTTCCGAAATCATCCCTGTGGAAGCCAACGCTAATCCTTCCATTTTGGCAATTCGTTCATCCACGGTTTCGTCTAAATCTGCCAGCACATCGGTTGTGTCAGGGATATAGCCCCAGGTGTTAAAGTTGAGATCCACCATTTTTTTTCCTCCTTTACCATTCACTAAATAGGAGGGGCCCATGTCGCGCACCCAAAATTCCTGATAGTCCATTTTGATGACCTTAATCTTGCCACTGGTGAAGGCTTCTGCGGGTAACTTGGGTTTGATAACATTGAGGGCCGAGTCGTTTTTGACAATCAATTTTACAGAGGTGGTTTCAATAATGGAACGGATAATTTGGGCTATTACATCCTCGTTGTTCTCATCTGCAAGGTGTTGCACGTTGTTTAAAGCCATCCACACAGCATCTTGGGACTCAAATTCACCGGGCATTCTCCAATCAGTGTTAACTGTCTGGTGGGGTTCGGACGTGGAAGCGGGCTTCTGGCAAGCGGAAAGAAAAAAACTTATAAACAAAGTGAGCACGAGGGTACGCATGATTGTTTTTGATTAAGGTTTTGTAAAGGTTATTATGTGCTTTTTTGCATAGAATCAAAAATTGTTCTTTGATGGGTGGGCAAACACAATTTAAGTTCTTTTAGTCTAATCAAGAAAATATGAATGAAAAATATTGAATTTTAAACCATTCTTCTTTACATTTAAGTAACAGGAAGCCCACCAAAATTTAAAAAACACAAATCATCACATGTTTAAACAATATATCGGCGGCCAATGGTGCGATGCCGTAGGTGGCGGGGAATGGTCGGTGATCAATCCGGCGGATGAATCCGTCATCTTGCAAATTCCATTTGGCGGGGCGGCAGATGCCCGGGCTGCTTTGGCGGCTGCGGAGGCTGCTTTTGGCGGCTGGAAGGCGATGAACCCGTATGAACGGGCAGGTATTTTGAAACGAGCCGCAGAAATAATGCGGGAGCGGGCCTATGAGTATGGGGAAAAAACGGTACTGGAGTCAGGCAAGCCGTTGATGGAAGCTGCAGGCGAATGGATTGTTGCCGGAAATTTATTTGAATGGTTTGCCGAGGAAGGGAAACGTTCTTATGGCCAGATTATTCCCGCAGCACGGAATGGCAAGCGCCAACATGTCATTTATCAACCAATTGGCGTGGTGGGGATTATTACGGCGTGGAACTTTCCGGCCTATAATACAGCACGGGTATGGGCGGCGGCATTGGCGGCAGGATGTACTTTTGTGGCCAAACCGTCTGAATTTACCCCTATGACGGCGCATCTGATGACGGCGGCTTTGGAAGAAGCGGGCTTGCCTGCGGGCTGTGCCAATTTGGTGATCGGAGATGCGCCTGCCATCGGAGAGGTGTTTCTGGATAGCCCCGCTTGCCGGAAAATCCACTTTGTAGGTAGTACCCGTGTGGGCCGTTTGCTGATGGATGGTGCTTCTCGGACGCATACCAAACTCTCGTTGGAATTGGGCGGCAATGCCCCCGTCCTTGTGTTTCCGGATGTGGATGTAGAGAAAATGGCGCCCTCTGCGGTCTCGGCCAAGTTCCGAAATTGTGGCCAGGTCTGTATCTCGCCACAACGCTTTTTGGTACACGAGGCGATTTATGACCGTTTCGTGGAAATTGCGACCACACAGACGGTGGCCCTAAAATGGGGGAACGGCTTGGCGGTTAGTAGCAATGTAGGGCCTTTGATCAATGAACGTCAGCGCGTGCATGTGGACGACTTGGTGAAGCGCTCCATTGCGCATGGTGCCCGCTTGATGTGTGGCGGAAGAATTCCGGAACTACCTGAAAAAGGCTACTTTTATCAGCCTACGGTGTTGGCAGATGTGACGCCCGATAATCCCATCTTTAATGAAGAACTTTTTGGGCCAGTGATGCCCATTACCCCATTCCGTACAACCGAACAAGCCATTGCCCTTGCCAATCAAACAGAATATGGCCTTTCGGCCTATATCTGGACGCAAAACCTGAGCAATGCCATGCAGGTGGCCGAGGCCATTGAATTTGGCATTGTGGGGGTAAACGAATGGGCGCCCCAATCAGTTGAAGCGCCTTTTGGTGGTTGGAAGGCCAGTGGCATTGGTGCGGAATGTGGCCAAGACGGACTCCACGAATACCTTGAACAAAAACTAATTTCCTACGGCTTATGAAACCTCTTACCCCATTTTCCAACCGGAAAACCTCTCTCATCGGAACACCCGTTCCACAAACGCCTCTCGCACGCTTCCTGATGGGGGCGGTATTGGTCTTGGTTGCCTTGATTCCGATGGCTGTATTTGCACAAGAAGCAGCAGAAGATGCCGAGGCCGTGAAACAATATTTTGGATGGCTCTCGTTAATCCCGCCGATTGTGGTAGTGGCGGCGGCAATCCTGATGAAACGTGCTTTTGAACCTTTGGTGCTTGGATGCTTGGTGGGATTTGTAATGACGGATGGGCTCTCCGGTTTCTTTACAAAGTCGGTGGATACCACGATGGCGGTGCTGATGGATGAGTCTTCGCAATGGGTGATTATGGTGTGTGGCTTGTATGGATCGCTCATATTTTTGTTGATGATTTCCGGGTCTGCGCTGGCCGTAGGAGAAAAACTAAAAGAACATGCCAAAACCCCACGGAGTGCGCTCTTGGTGACGTGGTTTATGGGGATTTTCTTGTTCTTGGATGACTATCTGAATGCACTTACAGCGGGCGTTACGATGCGGAAGGTGACGGACTCGCACCGCATTTCCCGCGAGATGCTGGCGTTTGTGGTTTCTTCGATGGCCGTAACGGCGTCGGTGCTGATCCCAATGTCCACTTGGCAAGCCTATGTGGGAGAACTGCTCGTGACATCAAATTTAGTGACCGAAGACAATGCTTGGCAGGGCTTTGTCTGGACAATTCCCTATAACGTATATGCATGGGTGAGCCTCTTCTTGGCGCCTTTGGTTATTTTTAAGGTGTTGCCTATGTTTTCTGGTCTAACAAAAGCGGAGTTGCGCGCCCAAACCACCGGCCAGTTGGTTCCGGATGGCTCCGAACATATGGTGGCCGAGATGCCACTCTCCGGAACAGCCCACAAAGCGCAGTGGTTTGACTTTGTGGTTCCGGTTGTTGTCCTTATTGCCGCTACCTTCTGGATGGAAATTGATGCGTTGAAAGGGATTTTTATCGCCATTGTATTCACCATTCTCTATTACTGGGGCCGTGGTTTGGCCACATTTAACCAACTTTCTGATGGTATTTGGGAAGGATTCAAAAGCATGGTGTTTGCACTTGGCATCCTGATGCTTTCCTACATCCTCAAAAAATTGGGTGATGATATGGGGTTGACCGAATTTGTGGTGGATAGCATCAAAGATGTTAATAAAGGGTTTTTACCTTTGCTGGTCTTTGTAAGCCTCGGCGCCATTTCGTTTGCAACGGGTAACAACTGGGGAATGTATGCCATTGCCATTCCATTGATGGTTCCTGTGGCAGCGGCAACAGGAATTAATCCGTATCTCTTGATTGGGGCCATTATTGCAGCAGGGGTTTTTGGGGCCCATGGTTGTTATTACTCCGATGCACGGGTACTCGTTTCTGCAGCAACCGAAGTGGATAATGTTCGGCATGGCCAAACGCAAATTCCGCTCGTAATGATTACCTTTGCCGTCACCTGCCTGATTTACTTGGTCTTGGGCTTTACGGCCTAATAGAATCTTTTTTATACAATGGGGGTTGTGTAGGGCGACCCCCATCTTTTGGATGCAAAAATGATTTATGCAACATTGCCTTCGGGGCTGGTGGTTCGTGAAGCCCGGCCTGAAGATGCGGCAGATATGGAGGCGGTCCAGCGTGCCTGCTACCCCACCCTCTCGGAGGTGGAAATCATTACGGCGGCCCATTTTACGAACCATATTCGCCTTTTTCCAGAAGGGCAAGTGGTGATCGAGGACAACGGGCAGGTCATTGCCTCGGCCTCGGCCATTCGGTATCATTATGCCAACGAACACCATACCTTCTTAGAAATCTCGGACAACCTCTGGTTCGGTACACACGAACCAAATGGCGAATGGCTATACGGGATGGATATGGGCGTCGCGCCAGATTATCGTGGGCAAGGATTGGCGAGGCAAATGTATAATGCACGTCATCAGGTCTGTCTTAGACTCGGCCTAAAAGGCCAAATTATCGTAGGGATGCTGAGTGGGTACCAAACCTATAATTCGCAATATGACGACCAATACACGATCGAACAATATTACGAAAAGGTAAAAAATGGCGAAGTTTTTGATCCAACGGTCTCGGTTCAGGAACGAAATGGTTTTACCATCACCAGTCTGATTACCGAATACCTAGATGACCCCTGTTGCGGAAATGCAGGTGCGTTTCTCAGAAGGTCGGTCTAAATTCTTTCCCACCTGTTCCTTTCGCTATGTACACCTCCTCAATCTCATTAGTTAAACATTAATAGAATCCTCTTTAACGTTAAACCGGAAAAACGGAACCATTGACTTTATGCCAACAATTCAACTTAAAACAGCGATTCCCGGACCCATGAGCCGTGCAATTTTAGAAAGACGTGCGGCTGCTTTCCCAAACGGCTTGGCCAAATCTACCGAAGTGGTGGTGGCAAAGGCGCATGGCGCCATTGTAGAAGACGTGGATGGTAACATCTTAATAGACTTTGCAGGGGGGATTGGAATGCAAAATGCGGGCCATTGCCCGCCTTCGGTGGTACAGGCCATTCAGAAACAGGCCGAGCAATACATTCATCCAGGGCTTTTGGTCACCACGTTTGAACCGGCCATAGAACTGGCGGAGATGTTGAATAAACTTGCTCCGATGAAAGGTCCCAATAAAACCCTTTTGTCCTCCTCGGGAGCCGAAGCATTGGAGTATGCGGTTAACATTGCAAAATATTATACAAAACGTCAAGGCATCATCGTATTTGAAGGTGCCTATCATGGCCGAACCTTGCTGACGATGAGTCTAACAAGCAAGTATAACCTCTTTAAACGTGGATACGGTGCGATGGTGGGTGATATTTACCGGATGTACGCCCCCAATCCATATCGTCGGCCAGCCGAACTTTCCGAAGACCGATACATAGATTGGGCCATCCGGCGCTTCGAGGATGCTCTTGTCTCGCATGTGGACCCCTCGGCGGTAGCAGCAATTTTGATTGAACCTGTGCAGGGGGAAGCTGGCTTTGTTCCGGTACAGCCACGGTTTATGCAGTACTTGCGTGAAGTAGCGGATAAACATGGGATTGTGTTGATTGCCGATGAAGTCCAGGCTGGGTCTGGCAGGACGGGTAAACTGTTTTCTATTGAACATACGGGCGTTGAACCCGATATTGTCACCGTCGCAAAATCGGTAGGGGCGGGAATGCCCCTTTCTGCCGTTATTGGAAAGGCGGAAATCATGGATGCACCCCATCTGGGAGCAGTAGGTGGGACGTACTCTGGCGCACCGCTTGCGGCGGTTGCAGGCATCGAAACGCTTAAAATCTTGACCAGTGAGGCTTTTGTTGCGCACGGAAACCGTGTTGCCGAGGTCATGGAAGAAGTGCTCTCTTCTTGGGTGAAGCGTTTCCCGCTGGTAGGCGCGGCACGTGGCTTGGGCGCGATGCGTTTGGTCGAGTTTGTGAAAGACCGCGAAACCAAAGCACCAGACCCCGATCTGACGCTGGAAATCATCAAGGATGCTTCTGCCCAAGGGCTGATCCTCATTCGGGCGGGCTTGTTCTCCAATGGCATTCGTTTCTTACCACCTATGGTAATTTCGGAAGAAGACCTGCGCGAAGGCTTTGCGATCCTCGAAGGTGCTATCGAACGGGCGCATAAAAAGCGTGGTATCTCAATTGAAAGTGTTGTCTGAGGTTGATTTTGGCTGAAGATGATGGTCTAATGGTTACTTTCATCCAAACCCCACAGATCAGGCATTGCATTCTATGGGCGCGAATTGGTATATTTCGCGCTCCAAACGGGTTCTTAGCTCAGTTGGTTAGAGCGCCACGTTGACATCGTGGAGGTCGGTGGTTCGAGTCCACTAGGACCCACAACATATAAGAGCGTTTCGGAAAACCCGATGCGCTCTTTTTGTTTGGGTAAAAATTGTGGTGGATGTGTCTTAAAACGAATAAACTGCCGTAGTTTTATCACATAACAAGTTTACCGAAATTACCGTCTTACAGACTTATAAGATGATTCAACTAACCCTTCCGGATGGCTCCATCCGTACGTATGAAAGTGGCGTGACCGGGCGCCAAGTTGCTGAAAGTATTTCGATGGGCTTGGCCCGGAATGCCTTGTCTATCTCGGTGAATGGAACTGTAGTGGACTTATCCCGCCCTATTACAGCCAATGCCGACATTGCTATTCATACATGGAATGATGAGGAAGGCAAAGCCACCTATTGGCATTCTTCTGCACACCTAATGGCCGAAGCCATCGAAGCCTTATATCCTGGCACGTTGTTTGGCATTGGTCCGGCCATCGAACAAGGCTTTTACTATGATGTGGATCCCGGCCCCGACCGTAAACTGACCTCGGAAGACCTGCCCAAAATAGAGGCTAAAATGGTGGAATTGGCGAAGCGCGATGTGTCTTTTGTACGTAACGAAGTAAGCAAGGCCGATGCCGAAGCGTATTTTCGTAAAAAAGGAGACCCGTACAAGTTGGAACTGATCGAGGGGCTACAAGACGGCGAAATTACGTTTTATGCGCAGGGCAACTTTACAGACCTTTGCCGTGGCCCGCACATTCCTTCTACAGGGGCCATCAAGGCCATAAAATTACAGGCGGTGGCTGGGGCTTACTGGCGTGGGAAGGAAACAAATCCGATGATGACACGAATTTATGGCATTACCTTTCCTAAGAAAAGTGAGTTGGAAGCGCACTTGCTCCGGTTGGAAGAGGCCAAAAAGCGCGATCACCGCAAGTTAGGCAAAGAATTAGAACTCTTTACTTTTTCGGAAAAGGTGGGAATGGGGCTACCTCTGTGGCTACCTAAAGGGGCAGTCTTGCGAGATACGTTGGTGGAGTTTTTGAAGAAAGCCCAAACCGAAGCCGGGTATTCGCCTGTTGTTACGCCTCATATTGGCAGCAAAGCCCTATACGTTACATCGGGGCATTACGAAAAGTATGGCAAAGATTCTTTTCAACCAATTGCCACGCCAAATGAGGGCGAGGAATATTTGCTTAAGCCGATGAATTGCCCACATCACTGTGAAATATATAAATCCAAACCACGCTCGTATAGGGAGTTACCCATTCGGTTTGCAGAATTTGGAACGGTCTATCGCTACGAACAGTCGGGCGAGTTGCATGGACTAACACGTGTCCGGGGTTTTACGCAAGATGATGCCCATCTCTTTTGTCGGCCCGACCAACTCAGCGACGAGTTTAAAAAGGTGATTGATCTGGTGTTATATGTCTTCACTAAACTTGGATTTGAGGACTATACCGCACAAATTTCCCTCCGCGATCCCGAAAACAGAGAAAAATACATTGGCGCTGACGAAGTGTGGGAAAAAGCCGAGCGGGCAATCATCGAAGCTGTGGCCGAAAAAGGTTTGCCTGCCATAACTGAATATGGGGAAGCTGCATTCTATGGCCCTAAATTAGACTTTATGGTGCGGGATGCGATCGGACGGAAATGGCAATTGGGGACTATACAAGTAGATTATAACCTACCCGAACGATTTGAATTGGAATATACCGGAGCCGACAACCAAAAACACCGTCCTGTGATGATTCACCGGGCACCTTTTGGGTCTCTAGAACGTTTTGTAGCGGTTCTGATTGAGCATTGTGCGGGCAATTTCCCCGTTTGGTTGGCACCCGTACAGGCCATTGTCTTGCCTATTACCGATGCCCAGAACGATTATGCACGTCATGTGGTAAAAAACCTACAGGCTGCCGGCTTCCGCGCCGAGTATGATGAACGTCGCGAGAAAGTGGGAAAAAAAATCCGAGAAGCCGAACTCCAAAAAATTCCTTTTATGCTGGTTGTGGGAAAACAAGAGGCCGAAAACCACACCGTAGCCGTCCGCAAACACGGCGAGGGAGATATGGGGGTGAAAACGGTACCCGAATTTTTCAAGATGCTACATGAATTAATAAATATCTGAAAAAATATCTTGCACGTTTTTTAAAAAACAAGCCCCAATCCTAAAATGGACTTTGTGGGGTCTGTGTTTTTTTCTATATTAGAACTTTCCTTCAAAAATCGTTAACTAAACCCTTACAGCCATCGGAAAACAGTTTCAGGGCCAGCGAAATCAAGACAAAGATCGCAACCGAGACCAGGGGCCTCGCATTAATCGGCAAATCCGTGCAGACATCGTCCGTTTAGTGGACACCGAGGGGCAGCACGGTATCATGACCTTAGATGAAGCGCTCGAATTGGCGCAAAGACGGGAGTTGGATCTGGTGGAGATTTCGGCAGATGCCAAACCCCCCGTTTGTAAAATTATTGATTTTGGTAAATTCCGCTACGAACAGCAAAAAAAAGAGCGCGAGGCCAAAAAGAAACAACATACCATTGTTCTCAAGGAAATTCGCTTTGGACCACAAACCGATGAGCACGATTTTCAGTTTAAGCTAAAACATGCACAAGAGTTTTTGGCTGAGGGAAACAAAGTGAAGGCCTATGTGCAATTTAAGGGACGTGCTATCATGTATAGCAACCAAGGAGCCGAGTTGTTGAAACGCTTTGTGGCCGAATTGAAAGAAATCTCGAAGGTGGATCAGGCTCCGACCCTTGAAGGGCGCCGTATGACCACTATTCTCTCGCCGGTCAAGAAAAAATAAGGCATCCTCTAACCTGTTTTTTTAGAAAGACTAACCTGATCTTCATTGGGGTGTGGGTGTGTCTTTTTGTATTTTAGAAATTCTGCAATTTTTGCAGGCTTCAGACCAACCCATAAAATCTTTAACGGCCATGCCAAAAATGAAATCCAACAGCGGCGCAAAAAAGCGTTTTAAGCTGACGGGCAGCGGCAAGATCAAACGGGAAAAAGCATACGCAAGCCACATCCTGACGAAAAAGTCTCGGAAACGGAAACGCGATTTGCACCAATCCACGCTGGTCTCGCCTCAAGATGCACCGCGTGTACACCGGATGCTCCAGGCCTAATGCGCCGCAACCGATCCGAAAGGACGGTCTTTTATAATCACCATTTAACGAGGAGAAACGCAAATGCCACGCTCGGTAAACCATGTGGCTTCCCGTCGCCGTCGTAAGAAAATTCTGAAACTTGCGAAAGGCTACTGGGGTTCTCGCAGCAAACTGATCACAACCGTTAAACATGCGGTGGATAAAGCGCTGGGCTATGCCTATCGCGACCGCCGCCAGCGTAAGCGTCAATTCCGCCGCCTTTGGGTGGCGCGGATTAATGCCGCCGCCCGTTTGAACGGAACCACGTACTCTCGGCTAGTTCATGGTCTGAAGCAACATAACATTGAACTGAACCGAAAAGTACTGGCAGATCTTGCCGTGAATGACCCCGATGCCTTTGCCGCAGTAGTCAGCAAAGTGAACGGCTAAACGGAAGTCAGTATCCCCTGATAAGCCCTGTTCTTCGGAATGGGGCTTTTTCTTTGTAACACAAAATACAAAATAAACGAAAACCTGTTTTATCTGGTTGTCACCTAAAGATGTAGGAGGTTTTTGTGGAAAAATATGCCCACGTAACCCATTGTAAAGGTGTAACTTGGCAGGTTAATGAAAAGTCTTATATCCAATAACCCCAAACCCAAATTTGTCATGAGATCCGTGCTTTCATTATTGTTTATAGGACTGATTTGGTCTGTGGCTCCTACGTGGTCTCAGCAATCTCCTGTGCAGGTACCTCGCTCGGTTATGCAGGCCATGCGTACCACTACTCCACCGGAAATAGATGGACAAGTGAATGAAGAGGAGTGGGCTCAGGCCATTGTTTTTGATAAGTTTATACAATTTAAGCCGGATGAAGGGAAGCCTGCTTCCGAGCGTACCGAAGCCCGTGTTTTATACGACAATGATGCTCTATACATTGCTGTTGTTTGCTATGACCGGAAACCCGATAGCATCTTGCGCCGTCTCTCGCGGCGCGATCGGTTAGTGGAGTCGGATGGGGTGGGGATTGCGATAGATAGCTATGCAGACCGGAAAACCTCGTTTTTGTTTGTGGTGAACGCGGCGGGCGTGAAGTCGGATGGCTTGTTCCAAAATGATGGAGGAGAGCCAGACATGAACTGGGACGCGCTTTGGGAAGGAATGGCTGCACCACGGCCAGATGGTTGGAGTGTGGAATTTCGGATTCCGTATCAAGCCCTCCGTTTTGCGCCGGGCGAAGTCCAGACATGGGGTATTTTGGTAAACCGCCACATCAGTCGCACGGCCGAGGATGCGATGTCTAACCCCATCCCCAGGTCGGCAACGGGTTTTACCTCCCAATTTGGTACGTTGGAAGGTATCCGAAACATTAACCCAAAAAAGACCCGCTTGGTTACGCCATATGCCTTGGGTGGAGTAACACGCTGGCCCTCGGATGCCGAGCCAGCATGGGAACACGCTTTGGTTCCAGAATATCGTGCCGGACTCGATGCGCAAATCGGAATCACTAGTAAAACGATTCTTACCATGACTGTAAACCCAGATTTTGGGCAGGTTGAGGCCGATCAAGCGCAACTTAATTTAACGGCCTTCGAGACGTTTTTTCCGGAAAAGCGCCCATTCTTTTTGGAGGGCACCGAAATTTTCAGGACGGTGGGTGCATTGGGCGGTGATGGTCCTAGGACGGAGATGTTTTATACGCGGCGCATTGGGCGACGGCCAGAAGGGTACGAAGATTTTCCGGAGGGTTATGATGAATCAAAAGGTAAAATCCGCAGTAATCCGGTGGCTACACCGATTATTGCCGCAGTAAAACTAAGCGGAAAACGGGACAATGGCTTTTCATATGGATTACTGAATGCCCTAACGCCTGCCACTCATAAACGATTGCTTACGGCGGCGGGTCAGGAATTCGTATATCAGACCTCGGCAGCGGGGCGCTATAGTGTGGCCCGCTTTCAGAGCCCACTAAAAGGGGCCGGCTCCTATGTTGGCGGAATTATTACGGGTTTGAATCGTAATGACAGTAGTGAAACAGATGCGTTTTCTGGGGCGTTGGATTTTCGGTACAACACAGATGATTATCGTATTTCTACGGAAGGCGTATTGGCCACAACCCGCCGTCTCACCGAAGAGGGTACTGAACAAGGTCATCATATGCAACTCCGGTATGGCTCGTTCGATCATCCTGCTTTCCTGTGGCAAGTGGGTGTGCAGGGTACATCGAAAGGATTTGATGCCGGAGACATGGGGTTTTCACAAGGAGACAATGACGGCTTTGGGTTTGTATGGACACAATACCGAAATTTAAGTCCCGGCGGGAAGATGCAGCAATTTTCCATTAATGCTGTTACATGGCACTCAAGGGTTTTTCGTCCGAAAAAGATATTTGAACAGGGATTTAACCTCAACCCGCAAATACAATGGAAGAATCAGTGGTTGACCGCGTTTTCATTGAATGTGAATACAGCGGGATATGATCCGTATGAATCACGGGATCATGGCTTATATCGTAAACCACTTAATGCGCAGTTTTTTGGTGTGGTCAGGAGCGACGCCCGAAAGTCTTTCTCCTTTACGGCAAACCCATTGCTTTCCGCAGACCAATTTGGAAAACGGGGCTGGGGTCTTCAGGCTGTGCTAAGCCTAAATGTTGGTTCTGCTACCCAACTCGCTTTGGAACCAGGTGTGAATTTTACCAAAAACGAGACTGGTTTTGCCGACGAGGATAGCTTTCAGGGCGAGACCTATGCCGTTTTTGGTAGGCGCAACGTAGATTATACAAATTTAACCCTGCGCGGTATTCATACCTTTAGACCCAATCTAAGTCTTCAGATGTACGGGCAATATTTTTGGGCACGTGGTGTGTATCAGCGCCTTCAGAAACTACTTGCCGATGGAAAATTGGGGACATTGCCACAGCCTTATTCTGGAAACCCTCATTTTAATTATAGCGAGGTGAACCTAAATGCCATTGCACGCTACGAGTTCAGACCTGGCTCGGTTTTATTCTTGGTTTGGACGCAAAACCGTGCATTAAGTGAGGATAATACCACCATCGGTGGGCTGGATTTTGTTCGGAATACCTTTGAACGTTCATCTGCGAACGTTCTATTGGTAAAGATGTCTTATGCGCTGGGTCATTAAGAATGATAAAAGGTACCACATTTTGAGATACTTTTAATGAAGACGTATTTATATTACTTCTCCTCCGAATTATCTTCATTCATTGTTATGATTCTATGTTCAAGCAGCCTTGCATTTTAGGCGTGTTACTGACCTTTTCTTCTGTCTTATACGGATTTGCGCAACCCAATCGCAACTTAACGGGGACGCACCTGAAGCGGGTCTGGACGACCGCAGACGGCTTGCCCGTAAACCATGCGAACGATGTGGAAGTGGATCGGCAAGGGTTTGTCTGGATTGCAACCGTAGAAGGGCTGGTTCGTTTTGATGGATTTACTTTCTTTGTGTACAATCGGGATAATACTCCTGTGTTGTCGAGTAATCGGATATTATCTATCTTTAAAACGAATGAGGGAATTATTTTCTCGACGCAAGACAATGTTCATTATTTATATCAGAATGGAAAAATTGAAAAATTAAATTTCATCCATCAGCAATACGACCATCGGATTCAGTATCATGAAAAATTAAATCTGCTATATGAGCTTGGATCGAAATCGTTTTCAGTTTATAAATCTGGCATTAAAATATTTAGTATAGCCGGAGATTACTTCAGTCGGGGAGTCTTATCTGATGATGGGGTATATGTTGCCTCTTCAAAAAATATTTCGTTTTATCATTTTCCATCTAATTCTCTCAGAACGATCTATGAGCTTGATAGCGGGTATAAGATTAATCATTTTAGTATTCAAAAAGACCTTACAGCATTTGTGCAAAGAGTTGGTAAAGATGTGATGTGCTTAGAACAGGGTGGGTTAAGAAAAGAAATGAAAAACGTATTTGTGGTAAGAGAAGGGAAGAAAAATTATGTTTCTGAATACGTAAATATTTTCCAAGGGAACCAACTGTTAAAAATGAATCGGTGTAACCCTGTCACTCATTTTGAACTTGATGCGTCTGTAAATCCTTTATTTAGTGCATACTCGCAATTTGTAAGACGAGAAATAGATCAAAAAAATACAGCTTATTATTTTGGCAATTATTTTTATATTAACGATCATAAATTCGATTTTATTAAAAGCCCAATAACCGGTATCATTAAAGATATAAATGGCAATTATCTTGTAACGACAAGTGGTGGAGGACTTTTAATGTATTATACACCTAAAATTAGTAATTGGGCAATAGATTTAGGAGAAGCATCTAATATTTATTCGATATTTCAATTGAATAAAGATGTTTTATTGATAGGGACGAATTTAGGCTATATCTATAAGTTTGATAACAAAACTATGGCGTCGGAACGCTTTGTAAAGCCTTTTAGTGGCGACGACGGCAAACCTTTTAAGGATGCCAACAGCCAAATGTGGCTTATACATGATACCAAACGCTGTAAAGTAAATGCAAAAGGTATTGTGGGTACTTGTTTGCCGCCACTTCCTTTTCAGGGGGTATTTATCATCGAACAGGCCCCTAGCGGCCATTTCTGGGTTGCTACAGGTGAAGGATTATACACAGCCTCGGATTGGAATGGCGCCTGGCAAGAGGTTCGTACAACCGAAGGGGAGGCAATGGATGGGGTTTACCGGATCAGTTTTGTGGATAATGGAGAAGTTTGGTTTGGGCGGCGCGACGATGGGTTGTTTCGTTTTCGGAAGGGGAAGGGTGTACGTGTTTTATCAAAAGAGCATCCGTGTGGAAACCAAACACGGGAAATCATCAGCGATGGTCGTCATCATGTTTGGGTGGGCACGGAGTCTCAAGGAATTTGCCATATTGCATTGTCGGGAAATGGGCAAGTGGGACGTGCTACACAGATCAAAAAACAACACGGCCTTTTTTCTCAGGGAGTCCACCGTATGATAGATGACTATATGGGGCGTTATTGGATGAATTCAAATTTTGGCGTTTTTTGGGTGTCAAAACGGTCTTTATACGACTTTGTGAAGGGGCGGGTAGGCCATGTCTCTTCGGTGGCTTTTGGCGAACGGGATGGCTTGGTGAACCGTGAAGGAAATGGTGGCCGACAAAATTCGGGTATTTACACGATGTCGGGCAAAATACTTTTTCCAACACAGAATGGTATTGTAGAAATTGATCCACGGCAAATCCCTTTCACGACGGCTATACCATCGGTATATCTTGTATCCGTTGACAATCTGGGGAGGCGGTATATGCCCGATGCAATGCTTGCGCTACCTGCCACAGCCCGTGATTTGACGTTTCACTATTCAGCCATCGAAATGGTACAACCCCACAATGTGGTCTTTAGGTATCGTTTGCAGGGTTACGATGAAAGTTGGCGACCAGCTTCGCAAATCCGGTTCGCAAATTACACCAATTTGCGTCATGGTTCCTATACCTTCGAGTTACAAGCAGGCATTGCAGGAAACTTTTCGGGTACTATATTTCAGCAAACTGTTTCTATTGCTCCTTTTTGGTTTGAAACATGGTGGTTTTATGGATTCGTATTGTTTGGGATAGCCTTGTTCGGGAATGGTTGGCTACAATTCCGGACACGGAATATTTCGGCACGAGCACGCGAGTTGGAGGCCAATGTCACCATGCGCACCCTAGAAATAACACATCAACAAGCCCTGCTGAGTCGCCAAAACCGGAGCCTTCAGGAACAGACCGAACAAATACGGCAACAAGCCGCTCAGCTGCAGGAAATAGACAAAGCCAAATCTCGGCTTTTTATCAACTTAGCCCATGAATTCCGGACACCGTTAACTGTGATCTCAACGCCTGTTGAGGCTTATTTGAGGCGAAAAGGGAATCAAGTGTCGGAAGATCAACACCGCCTCTTTGCGTCAATTTTGCGAAATAGCAATCGCTTGTTGGAATTGGTGAATCAACTCTTGGAAATTGCCCGCTTGGAGTCTGGTATGGTTCCTATTCGGTTGGTGGATACCGATTTGCCCGGGTTTGTTCGAGATTGGATTGAGGGACACTTCCGAGAGATGGCTACCGAAAAACACATTCGGATACGCTTCGAGGCCGAGCCTCTTGCCTTCCAAATGGGGGCAGATACCGAAAAATTGGGTACTATTTTGTCTAATTTACTCTCGAATGCCATCAAATTTACGCCGCCAGAAGGCTTGATCTTGGTACAAGTACGAGGCAGTAAGACCGAAGGGTGCCAGATTTGTGTGACTGATTCGGGTGCGGGTATCCCAGAAAACGAAATAAAACGTGTGTTTGATTGGTATTATCGGGCCAGTATGCACGAGATAGACCATTCGGGGACGGGAATTGGGCTTTCGCTCTCGCGGGAACTGGCCTTCGCAATGGGGGGCGATCTGGTTGCCACCAGTAAATTGGGCGAAGGGGCACGTTTTTGCCTGTCATTACCCTTTGTATTGGGAACAAGTCCGAGGAAAATAGAGCCGGAACCCTTTTGGACACCCCAAGAAATGGGGGCTCCTTCTCAAAACGCCGATCTACCGTTGGTGTTGATTGTGGAAGACCAAAAAGAAATTGCAACATTGATTGCCGATGGACTTGCAGAAGAATATCGTACAATTTGGGCTGAAAATGGCGCGGTGGCCTTAAAACTCTTAGATGAACACTTGCCCGATTTGATCATTGCAGATGTGATGATGCCTATTATGGATGGATGGCGATTTGTGCAACATGTACGAAATCGGCCTATTGGCGCAAACTTGCCTATTGTCATGCTTACAGCCCGCGCCGACGAAGATGGACACCGTAGCAGTCTGAAATATGGGGCAGATGTATATTTCAAAAAGCCTTTTGTAATGGATGTCTTGCTGTTGCAAATACACAACTTATTGGGGCAACGCAAAGAATTGGCACGGAAACTCCGGATGCAATGGTTGGCCGAACAAGCCCCAAAAACGGATATAGCCTTACCAGAAGATGAAAATGCGGTGTTTTTACAGACATACGAAAAAGCCCTGACCGATCAATTAGGCAATCCAGATTTTGATGCAGATCAATTGGCTGACATCCTGATGATGAGCAGGGCAAAACTCTTCCAAAAAGTCAAACAACTCACCAATGAAACCCCGACCCATCAATTAAATCGAATGCGAATGGAAGAGGCATTACGTCTTTTGGAAAAGGGGGTTAGTGTTACCGAAGTGGCCTTTGCTGTAGGGTATCATAGCCTGGCGGGGTTTTCTAAGGCGTTTAAGGCCAAATATGGTATTTCGCCTTCGGAGTTTAGAAAAAACACGTTTAGCAAGACCGATCATTCAGCGTAAGATGAAGAGGGACTTTAGTTAGCGTAAGTATTTAAGAGGTCTCGGCTTCTCTTTCCAAGCCCTTACGCAAAGAAGCAAAAGAGAGTCCGTAATATGCATCCTTCTACGAAACACCACGCCCTATACACAACGCCCTTGTAATATCTCACCGATGCCGACGGCAACAAGGTTTTGATGGTGTTATCTTTACAATATTCTGATTGGCTGTATTGATAAATAAAAGGGTATATTTTTGAGATGTGTAGTTTCACTGTGTTGTGTGGCTCATTTTTTAATTATTTATTTTGTAACGATATGAGAAATTGGATTTTTTGGATTGTGGTGGTCTTTGGCCTCTGTACGCTGCCGATTGGAGTACACGCACAGAGCCGTTTTACCATCAGTGGCTATGTGGAGGATGCCGAGAGCGGTGAAAAGCTCATTGGAGCCACCATCTATGCACCAGAACTGAAGGCGGGTACAGTAGCCAATAAATATGGGTTTTATAGCCTTACCTTGCCTGCCTCAGAGGTGGTAAAAATTGTGGTATCGTTTGTGGGCTACAAAGTACAAATCCTACATATTTCAAACCGGAAAGATGTGGTGATGAATATCCGACTCACGCCCGAACCGACCTCTAACGAGACCGAAATTGTGGGTGAACGGGTAGAAAATATCATCCAATCTACCCGGATGGGTACCATAGATGTGCCAATTGAGCAAATCCGAAAAGTGCCAGCCATTTTAGGAGAACGCGATCTATTAAAGGCCATTCAACTCCTTCCAGGTGTAAAAGGGGGAACGGAAGGCTCCTCCGGGTTGTATGTGCGTGGTGGTGGCCCAGACCAAAACCTGATCCTCTTAGACGGTGCGCCTGTCTATAATGCCAGTCACCTTTTTGGCTTTTTCTCAGTGTTTAATACCGATGCCATACAACACGTAGAACTTACTAAAGGGGGGTTCCCTGCACGATATGGTGGTCGTCTTTCTTCTGTTTTAGATATTAGTATGAAGGAAGGGAATTTACGGGAGTGGCAAGCAGATGGCGGGGTGGGCATTATCTCTTCGCGGCTTACCGTACAGGGTCCACTGATCAAAGACAAAATGAGCGTGTTGGTATCGGGACGGCGGACCTATGCGGATGTGCTGGCGCGACCTATCATTCGATCGCTAAATGCAAGAGGCGAAGGGCCGGGTGGGGAGGTAGGGTATTATTTTTATGACCTGAATGCCAAACTAAATTATATCATCTCCCCTAAAGACCGGGTTTATTTGAGTACGTACTCTGGTAAAGACCATGCTTATACGAATATTATCCAAAATAATGAATTGGACAATCTTGCGCTGGGTTTAAGTATATCCACCTCCGAAAGTACCAAGGGCGATTTGAAATGGGGTAATCAAACCACAACATTTCGCTGGAATCACTTGTTCTCTAAGCAACTTTTTGCGAATACCATGATGACGTACTCGGATTATACCTTTAATATAGACCTCGGATATGAATATAAACGATCCGAAAATGGCAAATTGATCGAGCGAGATTATCAACGGGCTCAATATCTTTCTGGGATTACAGATAAAAGTGCGCGAATAGATTTTGACTATCTGCCAATTCCGGCACACGCCATTAAGTTTGGAGCATTGGGGATATGGCACGCATACCGCCCCGGAGCGGCCAGTCTGCGAACAGAAGAAACCGGTGTCGCTCCCAGAGATACTACCTTAGCCCCGAAAACTACGCTTACAAAAGCCACAGAATTGGCGGCTTATATAGAGGATGATTGGGCGATTTCGGAGAAAATGAAGTTCAATGTGGGCTTACATGCCTCTGGATTTCAGGTAGGGAAAACATTTTATCCATCTCTTCAGCCGCGTTTTGCATTTCGGTATTTAACGGGAGCTTATGCCTTTAAAGCCTCTTTTGTGACAATGCGGCAATACGTCCACCTTTTGGCCAATAGTGGGGTAGGACTTCCAACCGATCTTTGGTTGCCAGCAACCGAACGGGTGAAGCCACAATCGGCGTGGCAAGCGGCTTTAGGCATCTCACGTGTGTTTTCGGAAGCAGGCATCGAAGCCAGTATCGAGGGCTATTATAAACCTATGAAAAACTTGATCGAGTACAAAGTAGGGGCAAACTTCCTGAACGATCCCACTACCGATTGGCAAGACAAGGTGGAAATTGGCAATGGCGAAGCATATGGTTTGGAGTTCTTTCTCCAAAAGAAAACGGGGCGAACCAGCGGATGGATCGGTTATACGCTTTCGTGGAGTAATCGGACATTTCCCAATCTGAACAATGGGCTCACATTCCCTTATCGCTACGATCGGCGGCATGATCTCGCCGTAGTAGTGAGTCATAAAATATCGGAAAAAGCAGATTTTGCCTTTAACTGGGTCTATGGTTCGGGAAATGCCGTAACATTAGCACAAGCCCGCTTTCGAGGGATGGATCAGTTGCCCGGAGACCCCATTGGGCTTGTCGGAGGAGGATTTAGGGGCCAGTTGCACGATCTGCGTATGGTGCTTACGGATTATGGGAGCCGGAATGGATACAGAACAACCGCCATGCACCGATTGGATGTAGCCCTCAATATTCATCGCAATAAGTCTATGGCTTTTTTGGGTAATCGCATACGGACGTGGACGTTTGGCGCGTACAATGCCTATAACCACAAAAACCCATTTTATATCTATTTGTCCACAAGATATGAATTTCCGGATGGGTTTTTCGGAGAACCAAAAATGACGACGCAATACCGACAAGTGAGTATTGTTCCTGTTATTCCTTCTATTTCTTATACCTTTAAAATATAATTGGTTACATCATGAAATATATCTTCTTGATAATAGGTCCTTTCTTATTCTGGGGGTGCGACTTCGAGCAAGTGGTGGACATTAATATCCCGCTAAAACCCCAATTGGTGCTCAATGGAGCCCTGAACCCAGACAGTAGCTTGACCATCCAACTGTCGAAAAACACCAATTCGGTTGGCGAGCATAAGATGCCGGAATTTGTACAGAATGCAACCGTTACGGCATGGGAAGATGGCGTAATAGTGGGGAATATGAAGTGGATAGGTGTGGAAGGGCGATATCGTTTGGAAAATGTATATCCGCAGGCCGGAAAAACCTACCGGATTAAGGCAAGTGCCGCTGGTTTTCCGGATGTTGAGGCTGAAACGACTATTCCTAAACCAATTCAACTAAGTGCCAATATCGTTATGCAAGGACAGAATGCGACCCTGAAACTGGTGCTTACAGATGTGCAGGAAGAAATAAATTATTACATGCTGGCAGCCTATACGTATCACCCCGAAACAACTTTGTCTGGGTCAGATGGTGGCCCGAGGACGTTGCCAGCGAGTATTGGCTGGGCGAATTGTTCCGTCAAAGCCTCTTTTCTCCCCGCGTCCTCGTTTGAATTAGAGGGAATGGGGCAATATTGCAGTGGCCGCAGGATGTTGTTTAGCGATGTACTTATGAAAGCAAAAGAAAACCCATTTGAGATATTGCTTTCGGAGTTAGACCAAAGGGACGGAGTAAAAACCTGTGTAGTTGTGGCGGCCATTCCCAAGATATTGATAGACTATGATGCCACCACGTATAACAACAACTCCGATCTTGGCTTGTTTAGCGAGCCAATGAATGTGTTAGGCAACGTAAAAGGTGGGCTTGGTCTATTAATCAGTTATAATGGGGTTCGGTACGATATTTAATGGATCAAAATTTTAACTGGATGCTCAAACTTGGGTTACCATCGGGCGCGGAGAATTGAACCATTGTTTTATTGGCTTTTCTTACCCCTCTGGAAGCCGAAATAGCCGAAAATAAGCGGTTTCCTACTAAAAGCCCAGTAAATAAAATCCGTTGTCGGCGCATGGCTTCTGCTTGATCGCGAAGAGTGGAGTACTGTGCCCTTGCCTCAGTACTGCTCCAAGCCCAGGCATTTTCGGGGTCTTTCGCAGCCTCAAGTTGCCCCCATCGGCGGGCCAGTTCCAGAGCAAAGACATAATCTTCGCTACGGTCGTAATTGCCAATGCGTACCATAAACGCTCGGTCTTTATCCACCAAAGATATCCCTGCTTGGATTTGGGCGTGGTTATAAGATGCTTGCGTATAGTAGTTGTGTCGCCGTAAAGAGCTAATAAACCCAAGCCATAATCCAGCATCGGCGGCAATAAAGGCCGAGGCCTTTCCCTTCCAAGAACCATTCTGGAGGTATTGTTGCCCCCAACCTGGTAATAGCAAACTTTTGGCAAAAGCCTCACTGCTTTTTTTGGTGGCTTGCGCTTCGATGTCAGGAGCATAAACCAACGACAAGAGGAGCACCACAAATGTACCCCAAAAAGAGTGTTTTCTCATTAAAAACCTAGTTTTTTCTTATTGCCCGTATCGGTAAATCGCTCTGGATGAGGGAACTTTTCTTCCCATTCTTCCCGTAATAAGCCCATGAGCATGAGATCGCCATGTTTTCCACCCGAATACGCCAAATGCCTTAGACAACCCTCTTCCTTATACCCTAATTTGTTGTGTAAGGAAATGCCTGCGTCGTTGGTGGATAAGGTGGCAATGGTTACTTTATGATACCGCAACTCCTCAAAGAAATAACGGAGAATTAGTCCGATCGCATCTGTGGCATAGCCCTTTTGTCTAAACTCGCGCTCAACAAATACTTCGTATGAAAAAGTCCCAACACGACGATCACAGGCAACGGTCGTAATCCCCCCCACCACTTCTTTGTTGTTGTCTTCGATCAAAAACCGATAATTATCGTCGTCCAAAGGGGCCGTATTGTGGCGTTCAATGAGGTGTTTTTGCCATGTTTTGGCCACAAGAGGAGGAAGTAGGTCCAATTGGCGCATTGCTTCGCTGTCATTTCGCCAGTCAATTAGGATATCGGTATCTTCGGTGTCTATTTCCCGAAGGCGAATTTTTTTGGTTTGCCAGAAACTCATGGTATTTTGCGGAATAGTTGGAACGGAGGAAGAAAACAAGATACACAAAACACCTGTTTGATTTGGTATAAATCCTGCTGATTTTTTATTGTTCGACGAAAGTCTGGTCGTGTTTTGCGACCCTAGGCCCATAACGTTTTTTTCATTGAGTGGGCCGCCGTTGGGGACACTTTCGCAACGGTGGATATGGGTATATACGGTCTAAACAAAGAAAGTGGCCTAAAGGTGCCAGCCGATAGACCACTTTCCCCCTTATCCGCAATGTTTTCTTTCCTCTATACGCAGGCTCCGTTTTAATTGAAAAAATATGGGTTAGCTATTGTCAGCGATTCTTTAGGATGCAGCACGGAATGTACTGTCGGTATGTAGTGACACAGGAATTTTGGCTCCCGGTGATGGGGGGTGGTTTTCTTTATTACGAACCGGAAGGGAAAGGGGGGTAGGAGCAAAACCATGAAGGGTATAGGTAAGGTTCTGGATTGTTCCCTTTCTCGTTTTGGAACCGCCAAGTAATGTACTAAGCAGTTGATTGTATTCGCCTTCTGTTTGTGGAATGTGTTGCAAAGAGCGGCTATACCGCATTACGGTATTGCTCATTTCGGGAGTGACTTCCAGCACTAAGCGTGGCGAGGCAATATCCTGTACGTCTTCCAATACATTTCGTACCAACGAGGCGATGCATTCGGCAAAGAAATCGTTCTTTTTGGTATTGGTAGAAAGTGCCAGTGAGCGACGTATCGAAACAGGCGGCACAAAGTTGTGCAATTCCCGATCATAGGAGGGTGGGTGAAGTGCTGTAAAGACAATTCTGCCTTCTTCGCCATATCGGCTGATCCAGTATTCCAAAGTCCAGTCTATGACCATACCTAAGGTCGGGTTACCGTCGGCCTCTAATCGGTCTAAAATTTCGGTATTAAATAGCCATGCACGTAATACATCTATGCTACAGGTTGCCAAAAAGTCACGTCCCATGCCTTCTGGAATATCGGTTAGTTGTCCGGGGAGGCTATACATGGCCGCAAATTTTGCAGTGGATAAATTTTCTCCGCATCCCACCCTTGCATGGAGTTGTTCGGCCAAATCTACCGCTTCTTGAGAAGTTAAGTACCGGAAAACTAATTGCCCAGGTGCAATCGGATACATAAAAGGGGTTAGGGCATAAACCTCCTGAATCGCTTCGTGCCATACACGGGTGCATTCAACTGGATCCAAAGCCGTAAAGAGGGCGTCGGGAAAACGGGATATTGCTTCGTCTAAAGGGGTTCCGGCCATAAGCCCAGCCTCGGCCAGATCGGGCGTTCGTGAGACAATTCGGTTTCGCTGAAAAACAGCAGTTTCATGGGTGCGGCTATGTTGGCGGGCGGTGACCCAGGCCGGGAAATCTTGAATGTAGAGGTAACCGATCATTTTGGTATGGGCTTGTGGTTGATTGCTGGCCCCATTTTACGGCAAGAAAAATCTATACACAATAGTTACACATATGTATTTTGTATTTTGTGGATAAGAAATTGTCTAAAGGAATTTTTATTAACACCCGTTTGTCGTTGAAAAAACTATACTTGGGAACAGGAAATTAATATAGTGACTAACATGTTATCCACATATGTATAAAAAAATGTTGCCCTTTTGAAATTTGAAAGGTGTTTATTTGTACTTTGGTCTAAAACAAGATACACAAATGAAATTAGACGTTCTGGCACTTGCTGCTCATCCAGATGATATTGAACTTTCCTGCGGCGGTACGGTGTGCCTGCTGGTTAAACAGGGGTACCGTGTGGGGGTTGTGGACTTTACGCGGGGCGAATTGGGTTCTCGTGGAACCCCTGAACTTCGTGCTTTAGAAGCGGCAGAAGCCTCAGAGGTGATGGGCATACATGCGCGGGAGAACCTAGGTATTCCGGATGGCCATATCGAGAATACTCCTGAAAATCGTCTAAAAGTTATTGAAGTACTGCGTCGGTATAGACCCCATCTTGTCTTGGTGAATGCGCCTAAAGACCGCCATCCCGATCACCCTAATGCTGCCGTTTTGTCTTTGGAGGCTATTTTTTATGCCGGACTTCGTAAGATTATAACGCACGAAAAAGACGGGACCGAGCAAGTACCGTGGCGACCGAGCCATGTCCTCCACTATTTTCAATCGGTTATGGAAGAGATGGAGCCAACCTTGGTGGTGGATGTGACCGAGGTGTGGGAACAACGTGTGGCGGCCATGCAGGCTTTTCGGTCGCAGTTCTGGTCGAAGGCGTATAATCCAAGCGCCGATGAGCCGGAAACATTCATTTCTTCGCCAGCTTTCATGGAGTGGCTTGAGGCGCGCGCGCGCACCTTTGGTTATCGGATTGGGGCAAAATATGCAGAACCTTTTTTATATCACAATGGGCCTATTGGCGTGAAGGACTTGATGGAGACCCTGACCGCCGAAAAGCCATATTGATCAAGGGGTGTCCCAGAGGTCAGAGGTCAGCCCTTTTTGTTTACGAATATGGAGCATTTCTATATGTGCGATAGCGTCTGCTACATCATGGACAATAAAATGGGCGAGTGTTTCGTAACGCTCAGACCGCCCATATCCGGTAAGTACCAGCAAAGACATCATACCCAAGGCACGCCCGGCTTCGATATCCGTATTCCGGTCTCCGATAACAAAGGAATGCTTTGGATCTAACCCCCATTCTTCGATTGCCCTCTCAAACATGCCAGTACCTGGCTTACGGTCTGGGTGGTCTTTCCGATATGCTTCCACGCTGCCCTCCGGATGATACGGCGAGTAATAGAAGGCATCAATATGGGCATTTATTTCCTCTAGTTGGCTTTGCATAAAAGCGTGTAATTGCAAGACTTCTTTCTCCTCATAATAACCACGGGCAATGCCTGCTTGGTTGGTCACCACAATAACGGCATAGCCATTTTCATTAAGCCAGCGAATGGCTTCCGGCGTACCTTCAATCCAACGGAAGTCCTCGATCCGGTGCAGATATTGCACCTCTTCATTCAGGGTTCCGTCACGATCAAAAAAAACGGCTGGGCGCTTTCCGGTGCGTAAAGGGGAATATTGGTGGGGGGGGGGGAGGTCTGATGTTGCTTCGGCGTCCGACCACGACTCGCTAAATTCCTCGAACAGCCGTGCCAGTTTTTCGTTTTCCCAATTTTCCATCGGTTACATCATATTAAGGAGGGGGTGATGGGACTGGATCAAGATGTCTTGTACCTCATAAGTTTGGGTGTCTGGAAGGTAGGTACGTTCCCAAAAATGTAACAATCCTTGGTGGTCTGCTTGTAAAACTGAGTTTACCCGAGTTCCATAGGCTGGAGACCGGATGCACATGGCCGAGAGTACCCGTTCCCATTCTTGGGAAACCCCTGTTTGAGGTAAATCTTCGTCTGGGTAGATGGTTTCATCTTCAAGTAGCGCAAGAAAGTGCGCTGGTTTGGGTGCTTCTTTGTGCAAAATGTCTGCAAAACGACTTCGTCCTATGACTACTTTGGGCCAAGGCGTATTTAGTGCGGCATTTGACAGACCATAAATTCCGGATTGAAGTTTGATGGGTATAGACAAAGAGGTCTTTTGCCCATGATGTAAGTACCAGATTTCGGGAACACCTCTTTCGTTTTTGAGCAATCCCACCAATAGATTGAAGCCATTATACCGATTCAGCGTAGGAACCACTTCCTCTAAATATGCTAAAGGATGTTTATCACTTGTCAGAAAATCCGATACCACTGTCCCTCGTGTAGGAGCATTTGGGGTCAGGTTATTGAGGTCTCGGTAATTGGTGAGGGTGGCAAAACGCCCAGATTTTGTAATGCCCAGCCACGTCCCCCCACCTGCCAAATCGCGTCCGCCGTAAACATTCGGAAATTCGGGCCACCATCCGGCAGGTTGGGTAGCGCGTTTATAAAACTCATCTCGGTTTCCTGCCAGAACAAAGGGGAATTGGGGGTGTTGTCCTATTGCGAGCAATAAAGTACACATTTTGAAACCTATTTGGCGAAAGGTTTGCTCCTGTTGTATATCCTCATAAAGCTATCATGTAAAATAGGGAATTTGGAGTGCTCTTTTTTAATAAATTAATTGATTATGAAAAGGGAATGGTGTAAGTTAAAGATTGCAATGCTGTACGAATACCATAATGCTCAAAAGAGAACAAGCCCTTCCTTTCGGGCGGGCTTGTGGGCAGCTAATGATACGGATCCAACAGGAACCTAAGGGTGACCCCTAATAAAGCGGAAGGAGTAGGATGAGGGGCGAGCACCATGTATCACTTTCTCAGGCCTTTTATGTTAATACACGAATAGCTTAAATATAGCGACATCGCTGGCGAACAATCCATCACCAAAAATACCTCGCCACATGTATAGTTCCGATCAAATCGAAAACTTGCTTAAGGCCATGAATGAGGGAGACCTTAAAGCAAGAGATGCCTTGTTTAAATTGGTCTATCAGGAATTGGGCCATATTGCACGCGCCAATCTTCGGAATTGGCGTGCCGCTCATCCAACGATTGATACCCGTGCCTTGGTACACGAAACCTTTTTAAAACTCACTTCTGGCAAATCCCCCGATTGGCAGGGGCGGGCACATTTTTATAATGCAGTGGCAAAAGCCATGCGTCAAATTATTCTCAATTATGTCCGCGACAAACAAGCTGGCAAACGCAATGGGGTGAACGAGTCTGTTTGGGAATTGGATGAACAACTGGAGTTGATGGTAGCTGATGCGCCGGAACGTATCGAAGCCCTGAATGAAGCGCTGAAACTGCTCGAAAAAACAGATAAACGATGCTTCGACGTTGTGAATTATCGTTTTTTCCTTGGGTTAGACATTGGGGAAACGGCTGAATTGTTGGGGATAAACCCCCGAACGGTTAACCGAGACTGGTCTTTTTCGCGGGCATGGCTCGAAGCACGAATCGAAGAAATTTTATCACCCACGTCCTGATCCACGTTTCTGCATGGAAACCTCTACCTTTCATCGTCTCCGTGAATTGATTGCCATCCTCGAAGACCTTTCGGGCGATGATGCACAAGCATTTTTAGATAAAATATCAAGCGAAGAACCCGAAATCGGTGGAGAGTTACGCATGATCTGGCAAAAAATGTGTGAGCCAGAATTACCCTTAGATCGCTTGATTGCGCATACACCCCTCCTCCATGAATGGGCTTTTGAACAACCCCACGCCGACCTTTCTGGCCGGATTTTTGGACATTATATGCTCAAAGTCTGGATTGGGGAAGGAGGAATGGGTGAGGTTTATCTGGCAGAACGGATAGATAAAAAAGAACTGATCGCTGCGGTCAAGGTGCTTCGATTAGGGGCCCCTGCGATCCGGCGTCAGTTCGAACAAGAGCAAAATATCTTGGCGGGACTAAGACACCCTGGAATTGCCTATTTTTTAGATAGTGGAACGACACACGATGGGATTTCTTATTTGGTTATGGAATATGTGGAAGGAATTCCAATAACCGAGTATTGTAATTGTTTCCAACTTACGATTGATGCACGATTGGCCTATTTTGCAGAAATTTCTGCGATTGTACAATATGCACATAAGCATTTGGTCGTCCATCGAGATCTTAAACCATCCAATATATTGGTAACACCAGAAGGAAGACTAAAGCTATTAGATTTTGGGATTGCAAAATTGCTCCAACCTACCTCTAACCGCGTAAAAACACAGCTACACTTTCTTACGCCCGATTATGCGAGCCCAGAACAGTTATTGGGCGAGGCCATTACTACGTCGTCTGATGTGTATAGTTTGGGCGTTTTGCTCTATGAGCTATTGGTACAAGTGAGGCCCTATAACTTTGAGCATAAAAATCTGGGACAAATCTTGGAGGTCATTCAAAATAGCCCACTCAAATTGCCGAGTGTATACTTAGAAGCGGCATCGGAAGCCATTGGACTTTCTGTTGCTCAATCACGTCAGACGACCGTGGTATCTCTGATCCGAAGGCTGCAAGGGGACTTGGATATGATTGTCCGCAAGGCATTGGCAACAGATCCAAACGAACGGTATCCCTCAGCCGAAGCCTTGATGCAAGACGTTCGGTTGTTTCTGATGAATAAGCCCATTGGCGCGAGAAAACCAACTTTCTCCTATAAAGCGCTAAAATTCTATGACCGCAATAAACGACTGGTGGTTAGTGGTGTACTGGCTGCTTTGGTTTTATTATCTGGCATTACTGCGATTATCGTTCAACAAATGGAAAATTGGCGACAAACCCAACGTTCGGAAGAGTTGGCCATTTTCTTAGAGAATATACTGCTCGGTCAGAGCTATGAAGGACAACAAACGGTGCAGTTAGACTCTCTAAGAGCACGGCAACTGATTCAGCTTGGGTGGCAAAGAATGGAAGATCGATTGAGGCAGCAGCCCGAGATGCAGGTACGTATCCTAACAGCCCTATCGGAATTGGCTTCCTCGAACGAATTTTGGATTACGGCGGATACACTGGCACAACATGCGGTCAGGAAAAGTGCATTTGCCAGAAATTCACCAAAACTGTTTATCCGAACCTATTTGCAGGCTGCTTTTGCCGCGACAAATTTGTCAAAAACCCTAGTATCAAATAAATACCTTGAAACTGCTGGAGATGTATTAAACCAGATAAGTCCTGTTGACCATAAAATGCGGGCCCGTGTGATGACGGCACGTGCCCGAAACGATTTGTTGGAAGGAGAGACAGAGACCGCCAAGACAATGTTACAGACTGCTTTAGAAATCGTGAAACCCTTTCAAGACCATAATTCTTATATCATTCGAGGTGAAATTTACCGACAACTTGGCCGTCGGGATGCCATGGAAGATAAAATTGGGGGTTCAACCAACCACTATAAAGAATCCTTGATGGCTTTCCAACTGGCCTATGGCCGCCAACACCCTAAAGTACTACAAGCCATGACAGACCTGAGCCGGATGTTGAACTTGGACCGGCGCGAGAAAGATGCCGAGTACTTGCTCCGAGAGGCGAGAATCAATGCGCGGGCTTCGCGGTCTGAGTTGCCATGGATACAAGCCATGATTGATGTTGAACTGGCGAACAGTATGTATGGCCAAAACCGCCTCGAAGAAGCGACTTCGTACTTGGTGGCTGCCGAAAATGCGCTTGGGAAACAATATCCGCACCTCCAAAAGTTGCAAATTCATTTATCCGTCGCACAGCGCTTGGCAGGGTTGTATTCCCAAACAGGAAAAACGGAAGAATACCGAGCCATTCTTTCGGTTGCATCCCGCCTTGCCCGAGACTTGGTGACCAATACAACCCAGTTGTTCGAGCCCGGCCATGTGCAGCGTGTACAGGCCTGTATCTCGCTATCGGATGTTTTGCGGGTGAATGGCGCCTACCCAGACGCCATTTCCAACTTAAAACAATGTACTCGGGTATTGCAACGCCAACGAACTTCCCAATACCTGACTTCTCTTGCCCGCATCCGGTTGGCAGACCTGTATATACTGAATCGCGACTTCGGTGCGGCCGATGCTGAACTCTCCTTAGCCCGAAAATCCGAAGAAACAAATAATACTACGTTCCATCCAAGTATCTGGGGCGAACTCAGAAGTGTAGAAGGATGGCTGGCTTGGCAAAGGAATCAAACTGGGCAAGCCCTTCTTAAGAGTGGTTACGAGATGCTTCTTGAGACAAGAGGGATCACAAATCCTGCTACACAAGAAGCATTGCGTCGGGTAGAGGTCTCGAACGGGCAAAAAAACCTTCCTTAACAAAGGTTTAATAACCCGAATTTAAGAAATCAGGTTTGGTTAAACCCCTACTTCATTGTATCTTTCGGATGCCCGTTTCACCCAAGTCCTTTAGTGCGAAGATGAATATTTGTGTTTTCTGTGCGTCTAGCGAGACCATTGCCGAAGCGTATAAAACCATCGCACGGCAATTTGGGTACGCCATTGCACAGCGGGGCCATACATTGGTATATGGCGGCGGAAATGTAGGGCTGATGGGAGAATTAGCAAGGGCCGTACATCAGGAAAACGGCCATGTCATAGGGGTTATTCCGGAATCCCTAAAACTAAAGGAGCGGGCCTATACACATGCCGACCGTTTGGTGGTGACACCAGATATGCGGGCACGTAAAGCTGCAATGGATGAATTGGCGGATGTTTTTGTGGCGCTTCCAGGTGGATTTGGGACGCTCGAAGAAGTGACAGAGGCGATTACAGCTCGTTATTTAGGGTTCCACCATAAGCCCATTTTTTTCCTGAACACACGCCAGTTTTATAATCCATTGTTTGAATTATTCGCCCATTTTTCACGGGAAGGGTTCTCTCAACCCCAACATGATGTGGCATTTGAGGCAGTGGAAACCCTCGACGAGCTCTGGACAAGGTTGAAACATTAAACGTTCTAACATCGGTTTCACTCTTTTAGGAAGAGGTTATTGATGCCTTGGGCATCCGTATATCGGTTGCGAATATTAAACCCTCACGATAAATATCCCTAAACATTATGGCTCAGGATGTTATGGCGGATACCGTTAGCCTCCCCTCATTCCGTGATTATACCGTAATCGCACGGTTAGGACTTGGAGGCTTCGGCACTGTTTACAAGGCACAACACAATTACACCAAACAACTTAGGGCAATTAAAATCCTTCCGCCAGGTATTCAGAACGAAGCGGTTACCCTTAAACAGTTTCAGGACGAAGCACAGGCAATGGGGGCTTTTGACCACCCACACATTGTAAAAATCTATCACGCTGGAATCGAAAACGGTTTCCCCTTTTTGGACATGGAGTTTATAGAGGGAGAAAGCGTACATGAATTGATTCAAGAACAAGTTGCCTCCGGCGAGAAGCCCATGCCTGTAGGCGAAGTGATTCGGCTGGCGCGGGAAATGGCCGATGCCCTTCGGTATATTCATACCCAAAACTTGATCCACCGCGACATTAAACCGCAAAATATCATGCGGCGCGGAACCGATAAGGTGTTTAAACTTACGGATTTTGGGATCGCGTTTGAATCCAAACTTTCCACCCGTTCTACCGACTTTGCGGGTACTGCCGAATACATGAGCCCCGAACAGATAGAGGGTGATCAACTGTTTCCGCAGACCGATATTTACAGTCTGGGCGTTGTCCTTTATGAAAGCCTGATTGGCAGGCCGCCGTTTCGTTCTGAAGGCACCAATTTTGCCTCCCGATTGCGATTACAACAACAAATCTTGGAAAAAGCACCCCTTAAGGTACACGACTTTAATACCGATGCGCCGGATTGGTTTGCAGACATTGTGATGCGCTGCCTCGAGAAAAAAGCAACCAATCGCTTTAGTTCGGCACAGGAATTAATGGATTCCATAGATACGGGCATTCTGACGGATAAGTCGGTCGCAGATATGCGTCTTTCCGATGCCGAGCGGTTGGTCAAGGAAAATCGCTACGAAGAAGCGGTTCCAGTTTTCCAAGATGCAAAGCGTTTATATGTGAAGTTGAGCACCTATCTGGCTGTGAGCGGTATGGGAGATACCGTCCGGAGCCTCATCCGTCAGTGCGATGAGCGGTTAGAGTTCTTGTCGGAGCGTGGACAAAAAGTACGTAGCTTGCGCGAACGTGGTACCCAATTGATGGGCATCCAAGATTATAAAGGGGCGATTCCCTTTTACCAAGAAGTTTTAGGCATCTACGAGAACGACTTAGACGCTCTCAAACAAATTAAGCGGTGCGAAGATGGAATCCGGGAACAGGAAGCACTTCGTCAGTCAAAAATAGACCTACTTCGTAAACAAGCAGAAGGGGCCCAAAAAGAATTACGCCTGCGTGAAGCACGGCAATATTGGCTTGAATTGGCCAATGTAGCACCAGAATTTGCTTCGGAAGCAAATCAGAAAGCCCAAGCCATCCAAGATGAACTGAGTCGTTATTGGAAAACCCACTTTGATAAAGAACGGGAAGCCGATAATTTGGTGGCAGAAGCCCAACAAAAAGGGTTCAACGAAGCTTACCATAAGCGCATCGTCGAGTTGTACAAAGAAGCACAGCACTTTGCAGAACGTGGCTACGAAGGGGACGCCAATGTGTATCGGAAACGGAACAATGCTCTGCAGGAAAAAGTGGGGGCTGCCAATCAACTCCTGACGGATTTCCGGAGAATGATTCAGGAAACCCGTTCCGAGGCAGACCGCTTGTTTGCGGGTGGTCGGTATATAGAGGCAAAAAAACGTTATCAGCAGTTGCTCGCACAATCGCCGGGTGATAAATCGCTTCAGGAACGAATTGTGGATTGCACGAATGGCGAAATCCGGGACCTTCGTGAAAAAGCAGGTTTGTTGTTTGCCGAAGAAAACTATGAAAAAGCTGCAACGCTCTATCGTGGATTGATTGAACTCAAACCAAACGACCCGGAGGCCAAACAACGTCTTGTAGAATGCGAAAACTTTATTCGCATCAATAATCAAGTGCGTGAACTCCAAAGTCAACAGGTCAGCCTTCTTATTCAGACAGGGGACCAACTGGCATCGGTAAGTTCCTATAAGGCTGCTTTGGATAAATATAATCAGGCACTGGCCATTCAGCCAGAACACGAAGGGTTACGTGCAAAGATAGAGAGCATCACTCCATTGGTGCAACCTTCTTCGGGACAATCCCGCAGCCTTTTTGGCGGACTTATGCGGTCCACTCCCAAACCCGCTCCTGTGCCCAAGCCTGTTGTTGCGCCCAAACCAACCCCGGTACCACCCTCGAAGCCGCAACCCGTGGTTGCCAAGCCAGAACCTGTGGTTTCGGCACCAGAACCTGTGATACCGACACCAGAACCTGTGATACCGACACCAGAACCTGTGATACCGAAACGGGAATCAAACTCGGCCCCGCTCAACAAGGCAGCCTCCGAATCGGTAGCAACTGCCTCCAAAGACGCTTCAGCACCACTTCCGGCCTCTGCTAAGACAATCGAGACGCCGTCTAAGTCATCCGCCAAACCGCTTTCGGCGTCCTCAAAACCCGCTCTAGCAGCCAAGCCAAGCGCTGCACCGAAAGCAGCTACCAAGCCCCAGCCAGTAGTCAAACAGCAAGCTGCTTCCGAAAAGCCTAAAAAAGCCTTTAGTGAGCCCAAACCGATTGTTCCTGATGTCATAGACCAAGAGGAGAGTGGGTCCAATCGTTGGATTTTAATCGGGGCGGCAGGAATTTTGCTAATTGGTCTGATCTATATTGTCGTTATGGATCCATTTGGATGGATGGGGAATAAGCCCGTCCCCAATCAGGTGGAAGTGATCAGTGATACCGAGTTTAAGAACAGTGCAGGCATCGAATTGGTAAAAATTCCTGCGGGTGCTTTCACGATGGGAGATCCGAATGGTGATGAAGATGCTCGGCCTGACCACGAAGTGAACATTACGCAGCCGTTTTGGATTAGCAAATACGAAGTGACTTCAAAAGTTTTTAAACGATTTCAGGCTGATACAGGCTATCGTACCGAGGCCGAACAAGCCGAAAGTTGTCAGGTGTATCAGAACGGAGAGTGGGTTGAAGATAATACTGGCACATGGAAAGGGTTTATGAGTGGCGATGATCGTCCGGCGGTATGCGTCAGCTGGAATGATGCCCAAGCATTTGTCAACTGGCTGAATGCCAAAGAAGGAACCACTGCCTATCGCCTACCAACCGAAGCGGAGTGGGAATATGTTGCACGGGCCGGCGCAAGTACCCGCTATGCCTTTGGTAGTTCGCCCGAGATATTGGCAGACTATGCCTGGTATTCTGAAAATGCAGGTAATCAGCCACAAATAGTTGGTAAAAAACGCGCTAATGCTTGGAATGTGCATGATATGCATGGAAATGTTTATGAGTGGGTGAGTGACTGGTATAATGAGACCTATTACCAAGCTTCCCCGAAACAAGATCCTCAAGGACCCAGTGGGGGAAGCGATCGGGTTTTGCGGGGAGGGTCTTGGGCATACGACGCAGATGCATTGATTGTTAGCTACCGAAACAGCGATGTACCCACCAAACGCAACACCAATATTGGTTTCCGGATTGTAAAGACACAATAACCACGAAGCCTTTGGTGTTTCACTGGCTTTCAGGATAAATCGAAATACCTTCACGACTGTTTGGAAGAAATAAATCCATCACCAAACCTTCTTCCAGCGAATTGATTGACTCCCTATGAAGCAAACTAAAAAGTTGGTCATTGCCTGCTTGCTGATTGGCATCTTGGTTTTTGTACCTGCCTCTTGGGCGCAGAAAAAGCCTTCTGGTTCTAAGCCCGTCAGTAAGCCAGCAACCACCCCGGCAAGACCCAATACGACCCCAGCGCGGCCAACCCCAACGCCCGCACCCAACCGAAACACGCCCGCTGCGCGACCAGTAACTGCCCCTGCGACTTCTCGTCCCGAAGCAGCTACATCTACAACGGAGACACCTACGGCCAATCGCACGGTAAATGAACGTACACTTACCATTAATGCGGTGGAATCCTGTGAGATTCGAATCAATGGTGGGCCTGCGATTGCGATTGAGGCTGGAAAACCACAGGTGGTTACCTTGCAACGCCAGAATAATGATGTACAAGTGATTGTTCCCGGAATGAACTTTTCTTGGACACAACGTGCACCACGGGTAAATCCGGGGAAAAATGTGGATTGGGAACTGGATATGTCCCGTCTTTATGCAGAACGGCTTCGTCGCTTAGACGAACAGCGTATCCTCGCCGAAGAAACCCTTCGTCGTCAGCAACGGGTAGCTGATAGCCTTTTACAGGTACAACGAAATGCCCAACCAACAGCTACCAATACACCCGTACCACCTCCGTCCAATACACAAACTTCTGCCAATAACACGGTTTTGGAACCACCCCGGCAGCCCGAAGTAAATCCTACTAATACGGCTTCTGTAACGAGCCCGCAACGGTTGTTGCCGCCTGTAGAGCGGGTAACGGTGAACCCGCCCGTGAATCCTGTTCCTGGGCAGACATGGGAGAATTCCTTGGCCTCACCAATGGTTTGGGTCCCTGCAGGTGTGTTTCGAATGGGAGGGAATGCCTCTTTCGATCAACGTCCGGTGCATCCAGTTGATCTTGCAAGAGGAGTCTGGATGAACAAGTTTGAAGTGACACAAGCCGAATGGGAGGCGGTGATGGGAAGTAATCCGAGTTTCTTTAAAGATCCTAAAAAGCCAATTGAGAATGTTTCTTATGAAGAGGTTCAGCTTTTTATTGCACGCCTGAATGAACGTGAAGGCACGACAACATACCGTCTTCCAACCGAAGCAGAGTGGGAATACGGGGCGCGAGCGGGGTCTTCGCGGGCTTTTGCATGGGGCAACGATGTGGAAAAGGGTCGGGCCAATTGTAAAAACTGTGGTTCCCGTTTCGATGGGAAGGAAACAGCACCTGTTGGTAGTTTCTTCCCCAATGCCTTTGGTCTGTATGATGTTCATGGCAACGTTTCTGAGTGGGTTCAGGATTGGTACAGCGAGGAGTATTACAAACTTCCCGAAGCCTCCAGAGACCCGATTGGGCCTCAATCGGGCACGGCACGGGTAATTCGCGGCGGGTCGTTTGATTTACCCGGTGATGAACTGCGGGTTTTTGTCCGAGGTTCTGCACCACCCATGTATAAGTCTGGTAACTTAGGATTCCGGCTGGTGAAGGTCATCAATTGATTTGATAAAAAGGCAGTGGTTTGATCCCTGCCTTTCTGCTTTTTCCTATGCGAATGCTTCTTTCTGTTAATCTTGAATACATTTTGTGATGACAGCTCGGCCGGGTTACTGCATTTAATCGCTGCGTAGTATGACAAAGCCCTACCCAGCCGCACGGAAGCATTAGATATTTGTAAAGTATAAAAAGCGCGTCTAAATTGGGAGCATTACACGCACAAAACATTTCATCATGAAACGGCTTTTGCTATTAAGTAACTCCCGCAGTCTAAACGAGAAACCATTCCAGTGGGCGGCAGACACAATCTGCGATTTTTTTGGGACAACTGTTCATGAACTGCTGTTCATTCCCTATGCGGGTGTTACGCTGAGTTGGGATAACTATACCGATTGGGTAAAAGAAGCACTTGCTCCGTTGGGTTATCGGGTTTCAGGACTCCATACGCAGGATGACCCACATTTGGCCATTCAACACGCAGCGGCATTGATCGTTGGGGGTGGAAATACCTTTCATCTGCTTTACCATCTTTATCAAAACAACTTGATCAACACCATCCGTGAACGTGTATTGGGTGGAGTACCCTATATGGGTTGGAGTGCAGGAGGCAATGTGACGTGCCCAACACTCCAAACCACGAACGATATGCCCATCATAATGCCGCCCCGTTTTGATGCCCTCAACTTGATCCCATTTCAGATCAACCCCCATTATACGGCATTACATCCGTCAGGGTATATGGGGGAAACCCGAGACGACCGAATCAAGGAATTTATTGAGGTGAACCGCGCTGTAAAGGTGGTAGGATTGCCGGAAGGATGTCTTTTCCGAATTGAGGGCGACGAAATCCATATGCAAGGCGAATACGATGTGCGGATTTTTCAATATGGAGCCGAAATCAGAGACTTAAACGCCAACGCGGATTTCGCCTTTTTGCTTGAACCGGAATAAAAAAACCGCCTCACAGGACGTAAGGCGGTTTATCAAACGCTTATAGATGCGGCTTATTCTTCGTCATTGTCCCAACGACGGGGTGGACGAGCCGATGCATCACGGCGTGGCGGACGGTCACTGCCAAAATCGCGACGTGGCGGGCGGTCACCAAAATCACGGCGTGGGCGATCACCAAAATCGCGGCGCGGCGGACGGTCACCAAAATCACGGCGAGGGCCACCACCGCCTTCGCGGCGCTGAAATCCACCCGGACGCTCTTCGCGTGGACGTGCTTCGTTTACGCGGAGGTCGCGGCCTCCTAGGTCTGCTCCGTTGAGGGCCTCCATTGCGGCCTTTGCTTCGTCGTCATCGGGCATTTCTACAAACCCAAATCCACGGGATTGTCCCGTCTCGCGGTCTTTAATGACAGCGGTGTGCTTCACGTAACCATATTCCGAAAACGTGGCTCGCAGATCTTCTGCAGATGTTTCGCCAGACAGGTTACCAACAAAAATGTTCATAAAACAATACGTAAATAAATATGGAGTATAGAGATTTTAAACTGCACGGGCGACCACTGGATTGGAGGTCTTGTCACAAAAGCGAGCGTGGACTTTTAGAGACAAGACATGAAGCAGTATTCGACGATGCAAACTCATTAATGCCTTAATATACACCATCGCCGGGGCAATACCTAAATTCTTTTTTAGGGGCAGACTAATTTTTAAATAGAAAAAATATATATTAAGTTGTTTTTGTAACGTAAAATTAATATCTCAGATTTAAATTTTAGAGAAGAAATTCTTGTGTATGCATTTGGATTTGAAAGATTTACGAATTGGTTCACATAGTTGAGATGAAACCGTACCGTCTGTATGGCGTATTTTGTGCATACAAAACTACATGCTGGTATTGCACATGAAAAGGAACAGACTCCGTTACATATCCCTTTTGCCCCTTGCAATGGTGGTCTGGTTATTGGGGGTTGCGGTCATGATTTATACATATGCTTCCGAGCACGACGAAAAAGTGGCGGATGCAGCAGTGGTTTTGGGTGCTGCTGCCTGGTACAACCGCCCGTCGCCGGTACTTCGTGAGCGGATCAATCATGCGATCCGTCTTTTTCAGAGTGGTCAGGTTTCGGTACTGGTTTTTACAGGTGGAAAAGGAAAAGGAGCACCAATGGCCGAGTCGGAAGTCGCACGCCGATATGCTATTCAGCAAGGGGTTCCCGCGTCACAAATCCACATAGAAACGGTTTCTCAGACCACTTGGGAGAATGTGCGAGAAGCCACACGGCTCACAAGGGAACTTGGCCTGAAGCGGCTTTTATTGGTCAGCGATCCTTTTCACATGAAAAGAGCCATGCGTATGGGGCGAGATGCTGGTATGGATGTGTATCCTGCGCCTACGCCCTCTTCCCGATACAAAACATGGGATACTAAATTTGATTTCCTACTCCGGGAAGTGTATTATTACTCCGCCTATGTGTTGGCTGGGGTCACGACGAACCGTTAAGACAGCAGTTACTGTGTTATATTCATCCCAAATAGAGGTAAAATACCATGAGAGCCATTCTGATTTTATTGCTGTTAGCAGGAGTCGGATGCGAGCGTCCGAAAGGTACACAAGCCGAATCTGGCCGTAGTGCTACCACACAAGAGACAACAACAGTGCCTGTAACCCAAATGACAAACGAAAAAGGCGTCCGTAACTTGGTTATCGAGCGACAGAATCCTGTTTTACCCACAGGGGTGCAGGTGTCGGGCAAACCTGTTTCCGTAGCAACTTGGAGAGATGATGCTGGCGAACATGTACTGGTACAAAGTACCCGCAAGGAAAATGGTAAAGATGACTATCGTTCTGCTTATTTATACGGTAATCATTTTCTCAAATCGGGGGCATCATATACGCAACAGTGGAAAATCCAAGATTTTGTCCGAGATTGTCCTGTGGATATAACATTGGAGTTCGCTTCGGATTCTCCCAAAGTGGAGGACTTAGATGGTGACGGCACTGCCGAAACCATGTTGCTCTACAGCCAAGCTTGCAAAGGGGATGTGAGCCCTAATGATCTGAAACTATTGTTGCATAAGGGCCAAACAAAGTATGGGATACGCGGAACACAGGGGCTGAATATTCAGGGCAAATTGGCCGAGAAGCCCGTTATGCAAATAGATCCTTTGCTTAAAAAAGCACCAGTTGCCCTACAAAATGCAGCGTTAAATTGGTGGAAGGCCAACGAGGTGCTGCATTTTTGAACTTGAAGGAACCATTTCGGAGACAAAACGTCTTTGGAAGTGACTCGTTTGAAGTTTGTAGCAGTACAGCTTATCTATCTGAAATGTGATATTATATGCGTTTCGTTTTGTTATTAATGCTTTTTGCCTCTGTTGTATATGCACAAGATGGCGTTGGTGCAGGCCGGAAAGGAAATACGCGCTATACCGAGAAAAAATATACCGAAGCAACACAGTATTATCGGCAAGGTATTTCGGTGATGAAGCCCACCCCATCTAGAGACCTTTCTGCTTTGTACAACAATCTTGGTAGTAGCCTTTATCGTCAAAAGCAGTTTGCGCAAGCCGACGAAGCGTTTGGTCGTGCTATGCTGGCTTCCACGGAGAAAGGGGACTTTAGCCGTGCAGCATATAACCGAGGCAATGCTGCTATGGGGGCACAAAAGACCGAGGAAGCACTTGAGGCTTACCGACAGGCCATGTTGGCAGATCCAAACAATGCCGATGCGCGGTACAATTATGAAATAGCCCGTCGGCAACTTCAAAAAAAAGGGGGGAGCAAGCAAAACAAGGATCCGCAAAAGCAACAACAAGATCAGAATCCGCAAAATAAAGAACAACAGAACCAAGACCAAAACCAGCAAAATAAAGAACAACAGCGAAATCAGAATCCGCAAAACAAGGATCCGCAAAAGCAGCAGCAAGATCAAAATCAACAAAACAAGGATCAGCAGCAACAAAATAGCGATCAGCAAAAGCCTGAACAGCCTCAGCCGGCCAAGCCGGATAAAAAAGTAAATCCGGAACAAGCCCGACAGATCTTGGAGGCGATGAAAAACGATGAGCAGCGGCTGCTGCAACAATTACGCAGACGTCCCGCACAACCTTCGACCATCGAAAAGGATTGGTAATCATCACATGATGCGACCCAAAATCACCTTGATTGGCGTCTTTCTGTTGTTACCGATGCTGTTTGGTTTTCGGGTGGTTGCACAGCGGATTAGCGTGACGGCTAGTGTAAGCGATAATACGGTTGCCATGAATGAATCAGTGGTGTACACCGTAGAAATTCGTTCCACCTCTGGACCTTTGCCCAATATTTACAATCCACAAGCGCCTGATGCACAGGGGTTAGAACTTCTCCACGACAATGCTTCGACGGGCAGAAAGAGTATTTTTGCAAATGGTCAGATGACCCAAACCTATACCTACACGTGGTTTTATCGGCCACTCAGAGAAGGGGAGGTTTCTATTGGTCGCACGACAGTGGTTATTGGTAAAGAAACCCTGACCACCTCTCCCATTTATGTACGGATTGTGGGTACGGGGAAAAAGCCTAATGCCCCTAGTTTCCGTTCGAAGAGTTTATTTGATGACCCTTTTGCCAAAGATCCGCAGAATAGTGTGCAGGCTCCTACGGCACCGGAAGTTTCAAAACAAGATGTCTTTATTCGCGCCATCCCCAGTTCCACAAATATTTTGCAAGGCGAACAAATGTTCATTGCCTATTACCTCTTTGCGCGGAGAGGGGTCGAAATTCGGAACAGCCGTCTTTCGGATTCGTGGGATGCCGAGGGGTTTTGGCGCGAAGAACTGAATGCGGAGGCAAATACCGAGTTGGAGACTATTGGGGGCGAGGCGTTTCGGAAAATCCTGATCAAACGGGTTGCTGTGTTTCCGACGCGTACTGGCAAGCTAACGGTGGACCCCTTAAAAGTGCAGGCCGATGTTTCCATGATTCGGATGGACGACCCTTTTGATGCGTTTTTGGGTGGTAGTGTAGGGCCTTCGCAGAATATCACCATTGCTTCCGAGCCACTCATCATAACGGTGCGAGTTTTGCCCTCCAATGCGCCACAGGGCTTTGCTGGGGCGGTCGGGCGGCTAAACATGACGGCAAAATTAGACAAAGAACGAGTGGAGGTAGGTTCTCCCGTAATACTCACGGTTATGATTGGCGGAAGCGGAAATATTGCGACGCTGGCCACACCGCAGATCAATGTACCTGAAGTAGTGGAAAAGTACGATCCTGAAGTGAGTAGCGAGATAGACCGTTCCGTGCAAGTTTATGGAAATAAGACTTTTCGATTTACTTTGATCCCACGAGAAAATGGGCAACATACCATACCAGCCTTCACCTTTTCGTATTTTGATCTGCTTTCCAATAGCTATAAAACCATCACCGCAGGGCCATTTAAATTTACTGCTACTGGAACGGCACAAGCCCTTACATCGGGCAAAAAGGTCTTTCCTGTAAACGATATTGCAGCCATTCTGCCTCAATCGGGCACATGGATTACCCGTACTTCCACGCCATTGCATCGTCAGTGGTGGCCCTTAGGGGTCTTTTTATTGCCCATTGCAGGACTCTTGGCCTTAGTGTATTATCGTCGTCTTTCCGATCGGATGCAAACCGATGTGGCTTTTGCCCGCACCCGGACCGCACAGTCCGAAGCCCGAAAACATTTGCACGTTGCCCAAAATTTGATGGAACAAGGCCAGCCAAAGGCGTTCTACGACGAAGTTGCACGTGCGGTAACTGGATTTTTGGGAGATCGGCTGAATATTCCGGAAAAAGGAATGTTGCGCATGGCATTATTGGAAAAAATGACAGAAGCAGGTATGGAATCGGGGTTGTGCGCGGATATAGATCGCTTATTGGACACTTCCGATGCAGTCCGTTTTTCGCCTGTATTACCTACGCCGGAAATGATGCGCTCTTCTCTTGAAGAGGCGGTTTCGCTTATTGAACGCATTGAAGCGTTTTATAAATTGGAGCGCAAGAAAAAATAACATGTGCCCTAACGTAAAATTAGTCTTGCGTCTATTGGTAGCTGTGGGGTGTCTTGAGACCATAAGCTGGCAAACAGGATATGCCCAACAAACGCCTTCCGTACTTTTTGAGGCCGGAAATCGTGCTTATGGGGCGACAAATTATGATACAGCCATACAAGAATACGAAAAAGCCGTTGCCCAAGGTGGGATCAGTCACGCGTTGTATTACAATCTGGCCAGTGCCCATTATCGCAGAGGCCATATCGGGAAATCTATATTGTATTATGAAAAGGCCTTAGCACTGTCCCCGTTTGATGCCCGAACGCGACATAGTTTGGCGATTGCACAGAAGAAAATGCAAACCGCCATTCCACAATTACCTTTGTCCCCCCTACAAAGCTTATGGCAATATATCTGTTTTCAATTGGGTAGTTGGGGGCTTTTTGGTATTGCACTATGTCTGTATGTTGTGGTTATTGGACTTGTGGCACATTGGATTTGGTTTAAAGGACAAATGGCTTGGCGGCGACGTGCCCTATTGCTGTCTGCGCCTTTGGCTCTGATTTTTTTGGTGATGGCATATATTGCGTCTGTCCAAACTTTGTCGGATCATAAAGCGGTTGTGTTGGAAAAGCAGGTGGAGTTGCGGCAGGAACCTTCGGAGCAAGCACGTAAAATCCGGACCATAACCGAGGGCATTACGCTCGAAGTCATTTCGGAAAGTCGGGGATGGCGTGAGGTACGTCTTCCAAATGGAGATGTGGGGTGGGTGTCCCGAAAAGGCTTGGGCGATGTATAAACCCATTGCATAGTGGTTTAGGTATTGATGCTGTTCATTCGTATATTCAAAAAAAACATTATGCTGTGGAGATAATATCTTTTTTTCACCCAAATCCATAACCATATGAATCCAAACATGGGATCCACCGATCGGATTATCCGAATTGTGGTTGCGGTTATTTTTGCTGCACTTTATCTGACAGGAACCATTACGGGCACCGTAGGCATTATTCTACTGGTTCTGGCAGTGGTATTTGTGCTGACCAGCGTTGTCCGCTTCTGTCCGTTATACCTACCCCTTGGTATCAAGACCAATAAAACAGGTTGACGATACTGCTTGCTTAATTTAGAAACGCCCGGTCTTCTGGCTTTAGAAGTCGGGCGTTTTGATAGTTGGAACGTTTTTAAAAAGAGTGACTGAGTTGAAGCGTGGCCTGAATTTCTCGGAACGATTGGGCGGATGTACCGTTTCCGCTGTTTTGTGCGCTACTGAGTCCTCGTACCATCAACTGGATCCGGTCTTTCCAAGGCAAGAGCCAAGCTGTGTTTAGGGTAATCCCTCGTTGTTGTCCAGTGATGTTTTGGTTGCCCGTTGTTGCCTCTAAGGCCGTTATTTCGCTTCGATTTCCAGACCACGATGCGCCCAAATTAACGGTAACTTTCTCTCTCAAGGCCGAAAAACCATAATTCGCCTGAATGCCGGAGGCGGTGGTTGCCACTTGTGGTACATCACTTCGCAGATAATTGCCCGTAAGCCCCAATGTGCGTTTTTGGGGTAGGCTTAAGCTATAGGTCAGGGTACCATTTAGGTTTTTAGTATCTGTTTGGAGGGCTGTCCTTAGGTCTCGCATAGATTGAAGCGATGCGTTAAGCATCAGATTATGGCCTATTTCACCCTTTTGGAGCGTAATGGTAGGCGAAAACATGAAGGTACGCACTTCCTGACGTGCACTTTGAAGGTTATCGGCATCGGTTCCGATATTGTTGCTTTGGTCATATGCACCAGAAAGCGAAAGCCACTCCGAGACTTGTGCCACCAAATTACCACCCCACTGAGAACGGTTGGTGGTGAGGTTTCGTGTATTGTTCAGGTTGTTTCGGCGGCTTTGATAGTTAAACCGGGCTTGTATTTTCTGTCCCCAAAGCCGTATTTGTGGAGCAATCCTGAACGATGCCTGATCGTCGCGCATCTGAGAAAGCCCCATTGTCTCGAAGCCTTGTTCTACGCGCTCATAACCGCCTTGTAGCCGAAAAGCTTTTAAACTGAGTTGAAGAGCACCTTCCCCAGCATATGCCAGTTGTGTAGTGGCGGGCAAGGGGAGCAAACCAAAAAAAGCGGCATCGCGGGTCGGAGCATTGGCCGCATTACGGTTACGGTTAAAAACAGATGCCGTTAGGCTGCCATCCAACTTTAGCTTGCCCTTGAAGAGAGCAAGACCGGCCTGAGGAGCCAAAACGTAGTTTTCCGCCGGGATGGGGGCTTGTTCAATACCCTGAAACACAATTCCCTTGTCGCGGCCATAAAGCCCGGAAACGCTAAAAAAAGATTGCCCTTTTCGGCCATATCCCAGCCTCGCCCCTCCAACGTTTTGTCCGATCGCCTCGCCTCGGAAGGCATCTTCTGTGGTGGCGGTGGTAGCACGTTTAGATTGTCCGCCCGTGACCATCAAGTCGAATTTCCCCGGAGCAAATCCAATCAGACCACCCCGCACCACTACGCCATTCAGGCTATATTTAGAAAGAGTTGGTGTGACGCCGCCTACGCCAACAGTCAACGATTTGTACTGGGTATTGAAGGCTAAACGATTAATACTCTGCCGAATTTTGGATTCGTCGGTGGAATAAAGCAGGTTAATTCCCGTTTTTAACCCGAAAAGATCGGCAGTCAGATTCGCATTGGCCCGGCCTAGTAATGGAGCACGTCGGTTCTCAATGCCGGAAGCAGCATACGCTTCTCCGGATACTCCTAATGTACCCCCTATTTTAAGGCCTTTAAATACCTGAATGCCTTGTGCCCGCATGGTCTCTGATGAACACAAAAGCATCACCAATAGAAACCAAATGCCCATACGCCGATGTGTTTGCATAGCAGAATGGAATTTTCGAAAAGTAATGGTGGGGTGTCCCCCTTTTATTAACAGCAGATGGATTGCAACAAATGCGGTACTGATCTGAAAAGAAACCCTTCAAAACACGACGCTAATAAAAAAGCTTGGTTTGATAGGACGCTCAATACAAGCTACAAAATGATAGGATAAAAAACAACCTCCTTTAGGCCCATTCGTCTGAATGGCAAACAAAGGTTTCCAATAACTTGATGCGGGAAGAGAACAATGTTAAACCGAGATATTCCAAACCCATTGGTCTCCACCCGCCGCAAGCTGTTTGTACGTATTCCAATGGCAGTACAATCCAAAAGATGGAAACAATCAATCCGTTCGAAAATTTTTATGGGAAGAGATTTGGATACACCCCTTGTAATAGGACAAGAAATGGGTTTATTTTTATTACCCCTGCCAAGTGTTTGTATTTGTTTAAATTAATCCCATCTGCTTCCACTAAATACTTCGCACAAGCTGTATGATTTTCCAAATGATTGTTCCGAAGGAGCCATTAGGTGACTTTGTGGAATCTATCTTATATTACAAAGACTTCCACCCCACCCATCAAATAGACCGTTTTTTACCAGATGGGAATGTAAACCTTCTAATCGAATTGACGGGCAAGCCCCAACCAATTTACGATAACCAGTCGTTGAAAATCCTTCAGACGTGTACAAAAACATGGTTTTCAGGTATTCGTACACAGCCCATCTCCATTCCATCGGGTTTTGATATCGAAATGGTGGTGGTCACTTTCCGGAAGGGGCGGGCTTACCCGTTTACGGACATGCCACTCCACGAGCTGACAGATAAGGTGGTGGAGGCAGATTTGGTGTTGGGCAACCATATCTTGTCTCTTCGAGAAGCACTTCTCGAGGTTCCTGACCCGTTGAAAAAGCTTAAAGCCGTAGAAGATTTTTTAAAGTACCGCTTCCGGCGCCGCTTTGTGCCAAATGAATGCATTCATTTTGCGGTTAGGTCGGTTCTTTCTCTGCCTGAACCCCTTACTTTGGAGCGGCTTTCGCAAAAAGTAGGGTATTCGCAAAAGCACCTGATTAAGCTGTTTAAAGACCATGTAGGGCTTACGCCTAAGGCTTTCATGAAGGTATCGCGCTTCCAGCAAATCATTCATCAGATAGAACAAAGCAGTACCATCCATTGGGCCGAGTTGGCATTAGATACTGGGTACTATGATCAGGCGCATTTTATCCACGACTTCCGGCATTTTTCCGGTTTTACGCCAGCGCAATATCTGGCCCTGAAGCGCGATATGCTTAATTACGTTCCGGTGGGCTGAGGTAAATTTTTTACAATATTGCTTGCAAGGGTATGCCGTAAACTGATCCCTGTATTCCTTACCTAAAACCACAATACAATGGGAGAAGTTTACTTAAGCCATTTGGCCATATTGGTCAGTGCGATTTCTAATCTTGTTTTTGGTGCCATTTGGTACTCTAAGGCCATGTTTTATGAGGCATGGAGAACGGAGAGCGAGCTAAGTGAAGAGCAGATAAATCGCACGAATTTTCTAAAAATCTATGGATTGGTGTTCTTGGTTGCATGGATGATGAGCTATAACCTTACATTTTTTTAGGAGATGCCCATACCAATGCGGCTTGGGGTGCAACAGCAGGTTTTTTGGCCGGATTCGGGTTTGCGGCTCTTGGCTTTGTGGTTATAGGACTTTTTGAACAGCGGTCTTGGCGGTATATTTTGATCAATGGTGGCTACCTTGCGGTTTGGTTCACCCTGATTGGTTTTATTATCGGGGGATGGCGTTGAATAATCTAATTTTTTGAAAAGCCTTATGAAGTATCTTTGGATTCCATGTTTGTTTGTAACCGCTTTGGCCGGATGTAGTGTAGTCAAATGGGGTAGCATTCCGCCCTACCGTCTGGCATACAATGTCTTTGTACCTGATAGCACAAAAGACAACTACGAGGTTTTTGCTATGGAAATAGACGGGAGTAAAAAAGAAAATCTAACCCGCCATCCAGATGTTGCGTGGACGTATCTCGCCTATGGTAAACGGTTGTTTTTTATAAGTGACAGAGGAACTTGCCGTCGTTGTTATTTCTTGTACGAAATGTCTTCGGATGGACAAAATGTGAAGAAGATCAGTGATCTTCGATTGGAAGACAGTTGGATGAGTAGCCGAAAAAGCGGACAAGAACTGGTGGTCTCTGGTAGAATTGAGCGGGATATCCGGATGCAACTCTTTATTATCAATACAGAAACAGGTGCCTATCGCCAAATAACGACCGATACCACGGCCATGTACCGAGATCCTTTATTCTCTCCGGATGGAAAACAATTGGTGTTTGCCTATAAGAAAAACAGGAGAGACCGAAATACACATGAAGAATTGTTTATCATGAACGAAGACGGTAGTGATATGCGCCAACTGACGACTTTTCCCGCCAATGATCTTAGTGCGAAATCTTATGGTTACAAGGCCGGGCCGCCTCGTTGGCATCCTACAGAAGGTTTTATATCGTACCACTCCAAGCAAAACGGAAAAAACACCTTGTTCGCCGTAACGCCGAATGGAAAGAAACATTGGAAACTTACCAATTACACAGGAAGTGAAGGCTGGCACGATTGGTCCGCAGACGGTAGGTGGTTGGTATTTGATACCAGTAATGCCGATGAAACACAATACGACATTGTACTTATGAATTGGAAGACCAAGGAAACCCGCCAATTGACACATGCGGAGTATAAAACACAGCTTTCACCCGTTTTTGTTCGACGATGAATAAGGAAAGCCGCTCCGAGGTTCCGGAACGGCTTTGGTACAATGGGGAATGGGCTGGCTTATTTTGCATCCGTTAACTGCATTATACCTTCAAGCTGTGCATAAGGAATGGTGAATTCCGTTGGCCCAGCAGCATAAGGCATGATCTCATAAGGATTATAAAAGATTTTAAGCCCTTCTTTGGTAAACGCCATTTCGTTGGGCAAGGTCAATTGGTCATCGAAAAGTCCGGCTTCCTTCCATGGTTGCCCCTCTGGAATTTCACGCGCTTTGCGGAATGCAGACTCCAATACGGATTGGAATTTTTTTGTATTCGTAATGTGGCTCTGAGGGTCAATGTATTGCCCTTGCGGGTTGAAGTTGAGTAGGCGGGTTACTGTATTGGGGTGTGCGCCTCCTGTAAATGTATAGCTTGTGATGGAAATACTTGCCACAGGTTGGGTTTGTAGTACCTCCGTTTTTACGTCCACTTCCCATCCGTAGGGAGCATCAGGAAATTCCTTGCGTTGTTCTTCGAAAGACTTTTTAAAAAACGCCGCAACTTCCTGAAGGGTTTTGCTGGGCTGGGCTCCTTCCCAGTCCACATCTGCCATACGGACATAGATGGTATCCAGAACCGTATTGATCTTTTTGGCATTTGTGCCTTCGGCAGATACGTATTGTACCGATATTTTCGCGCATGGGTCGTCTTCCTTGACGCAAGTTCCCCCCTGATCGGTGAAGACATGTTGTTGGAATGTAAGGGGCTTGGTGGGGCTGGACTCGTTGCTGGGTCCGCAGGCCGCAAACCATAAAACGGTCATGCTGCAAAGTAGCGTGCTAAGAAGGCGCATAAGGTATAATTACAAAAGAAGTTGTTTTGGCGTTGAATTTACCTATTGTAGATTCCTGAAACTACGCCGATTACGCCCCTATTCCAAGCAAGTTACAACAACCAAAAAATAAAAAGGCCCCTATTCGGAGCCTTTAAAAAACGGTCGGAAGGAAGTATTAGCCCGCATTCGGACCACCTTTCCCTTTACCGCCGTGACCCTTCGGTTTACGATGGGTGAGCGCATCATGGATCAGCACAATTTCCACCTGAGTGGCCGAAAGGAAACCAGAGATGGTGGTTTTGAAGGCTTCTCGAATGGCTTGTAGCTGGGCTGGAACATCTTCGATAGCAATTTCTTTGTTTTTTACTTTGGTCGCCAATGCTTCCAGCGCGGTCAGTTGAGCAGCATAAGCGGCATCTAATTTGTCTGATGTGGCGGCATCAATGGCAAGTACCGTGTTTCTCGATTCCTTTTCGGCAGCACGGGCCGCTTCGAGGCGGGCTTTGGCTTCTTCGAGGCGTGTGGCAATGGTTGCTTTTTGCTCTTCGGTCAGGAGTGTCGTCAATTCTGCTTGACGTGCCGTATGGAGGGCCTCCATCTGCGATTTGAATTCCTCGGTAGTGAGGGTGGATTTTTTATCCATCAAGGCTTTGATTTCTGTACCATATTTCTCCATAACGGTTTTTACTTGTGCCTTTTGGTCTTCGGTCAGCAGGTCGAAAGGAATAAATCCGGGGCGTCCTGTTCCCTTGATACCATCCCCTTTCATGCCGTGAGGCGAGAAAAACGGACGTAGTCCTCCTTCTCGATTCCCCGCTGCGTCGAGGTCTGGATTGAGTAGTTTTTCTTTTTCCTCGGCCGTTAAGGTAGCTTGGAGGTCTTTCGCTACACCCCACAAAAAGCCGGGTTGTTTATCGGCGTGTTTATTAAACGAACTACTTACATTTCGGGCTGTGGTGCCGCTCAATTGCAATTCACTCGAAACCTGAACCGCCATTTGGGCCACTTGTACGCTGGTAAGGGTTTCGGTCGTAGTGTCGGTGGCCTCTGGCGGATGAACAGCATCGCAACCGCTGACTACAAACCATAATGCCAGAAGTGCAAGTAGAGGTTTTTGGATGATGGTACGCATTGTGTTACTCCTTATAATTGTTGTGTAGAATATGATCCGGTGTTTGGTTGGATGTAAACTACACCGCCGCATTTTGGGAATTGTTACAACTTTGCGGCTTTCACAATGCGATTTTATTAAGATGTTTAGACGCTCTTAACAAACAGTCACAAAACCAGTTGCCATACCGTTATAGGATGGAACCCTTCAGGATGTTGCAAGCGTATAGAGAAAATGGCCCCGATCATGGAGGACTCGCGGCCATTCCCTGTTTCACCATATCCTTAAAGATCAATTTTTCTGCTTTTTAGAGGCTAAACTCCAAATCAGGTTCGCAAAGGTTATGATAATCCCTAGGCCAAGTAAGACAGCGGATAAGGTGGTCAAGACCTGAAAGGTTCCAAACATCTCGGGATAGGCGTATGTCCGTTGTTCCAAGCCATTGCTACCCATCACCATGAGGGTAAAAAACGTTCCGTTAATGCCTAAAAACATCAGACCGATAGCCCATTGGGCCACACTTTCGTGGTAATTGGTCCCTGTAATATGCTTCCAGTAGTAGTGAAGTCCACCCAGAAAGGCAATTGTCAAGCCACCTAACATCATGTAATGGAATTGTGCTGTGGCATACGTGGTGGTACCCAGATACGAGGAGACATTTAGGGCACCCAGTACCAAAGAACTAATCAGCGATACCGTAAGCATAAATAAGAATGTAAATACATATAGTATCGGTGTGCGCAATTCAAGATTACTTTGATAAAGAGAGGTTAACATATTTGCAACCACAACTGCTAAAGGGACAAGCGCCAGATTGGCAAAAGCAGCAAACAAAATAGAAGCAAACTCAGATTGTCCGGCATTTACAAATTGTTGTCCCCATACCATAAAACTCAATATTCCGTAAGTGCCCATCATCCAAACCAGAAATGGCCTTCCAAATGCGTGTCTTCCGGTAGATCCTGCTAAAACATCGGCCATGAGTCCTATTGCAGGCAAGAGAGCACTATATACAGCCGGATAAGCAGCAAACCAGAAAAAGTGGCGGTACAACAAGATGTCGCCACCCAACTTGGGATCAAATAAACCCAATTGTAAGGTTTTTTCAAGGATCAACAACTGGCTGCTTAGGCCCATCAACAGCATTACGACAATTTGAATGGCTGCCGAAATATAGAGTCCCCATACAAATAAAGGAAGGTCTTGCCACGACATCCCAATAGGCCGCATTTTATGTATGGCCACCACAAAGTTGATACTCCGTAACACTGCCGATGCACCAAGTGTGAGAATACCCGATCCGAGCCATACGACAGCAAATAGAGTTGGGTCATCGGTAAAAAAAGTCTCAATCATCGTCCATCCTATTGGGGTGGCACTGGCTAAAGAGCCGATAAGCGCAAAAATACCGCCCATCCAATAAAGGTATAAGCTCATGAGGTGGAGCCTTGGGAAGGGCAGGTTGCGGCTATGCAATAAATTTGGCAAAAAATAAGCGCCCAGTGTGGCGGGTATGGCGGGAATGACAAACAGCAAAACCATGATGGTTCCGTGGGCCTCCATCAGCCGGGTATAGGCGGTCTGCGAAAGAAACGGGTATCCTGCATCAGGCAGTCCCAGCCTTGCGACAATGGCCAAGATAGCACCCAAGAGGAAGAAGAACAGGGCCGATCCTAAGAACATCAACGAGATACGTTTATGGTCTTCAGTTAAGAGCCAAGATCCGATTCCCGTGCGGGGTACCGTCGTTTGGGGGGTGGTTGTCGCCGGATTTTGTAGCGGCGAGGGCATAACGTTTTCCATGATCATTTGAAATAGGTTGATTTTTTCTTCAGCTAGCCCTTAGGCATTGGTTATCACTAAAGCAATTTTAAGCTTTTCCCAGACAATTTCCAAATCGGCGGTGTTGGTATCTTTGTTGTTAATGCGATACGTGAGGCGCTCGGTATGGGGTTGGTTGGTTTGGGGTTTTACCCGAATCCGTAAAACATCTTCTTTTTCGCTGTATTCATCGGTAAGGTGCTGATCCCAGTTTTTATTGATGACCACGATCCATTCCTGTTTTCCGGGAATGGTAAATAGGGCATATTTCCCTTTCGGTAGGCGTTGCCCGCCGATTAGCACGTCTTTTCCGAGTGAAATGGAGGTGGCTTGGTGTGCGCCTGTCACCCAAACTTGGTCGTATGGCACCAAGCCGCCCCAGATGATCCGATTGCGAACAGCAGGCGCGGTATAAGCAATATGGACATGGTTACTGCCCAGATTGGTCATAGCCGTTTGGGGAATGCTGCCTTTTGTGGTGTCTGTTACCGTTTCTTGGCTGTGGTGGTGGGTGCTATGGTCATGCTTGGGTGTGGTTGCTGCTTTTTGATCCGGTGTTTGGTGGGCTTTATGATCTTGCTGGTGATCTTGACACGCAGTCAGAGAAAAGGTAAAGACAACGGTAAAAACGGTAAATACATATATTTTCATGATGAGGTCCTTAATGGGGTTGCTGGTTATTGTTTTAGGACATCTTTTTTTCTTTCATGACCAATGGTTGATTGTTTATCGGGCCAAAGTGTCGGATTAAAATTGGGGGTATATCATGAAAGAAAGTGCCTGAAGCATCAATGATGGTCTTCGTGGGGTTCCTTAGACAAACGGATCACCTCGTGAAAAACATCGTGGGTTTTGGAAAGCTGTGCAATTATTGCGGCTTCGCTGGCCCTTCCCTTGCGAACCATACGATCCATTTTAACACTCTCTTTCTTTAGTTTTTGAATGGTCTTGCGCATAGGCCGCGTATCGTAAGGCGTAGGAATTGGTTTGCCCGCTACTTTTTGTGCCCAAGAAGCAAGCTCACCCGACTTTGCCTTGATCGGTGCGGTGTCTCCATTCTCGGAAGGATGGAAGGTAGTAGATAGGACATCGTGGTATAATCCCAATTCAGGCCAATTGCCGAAAAGAGATTGGGCATTTACCAGATTAAAAAATCCTAAAAAAAGGAATGTTAAGATCCTAAAAATGTTGTTCATGTTGAGCATTATTTAAAGATTAATACCGTAATACATCTGGCCATATTTGCCAAGCTACGCAAAAAAAGACATATGTATTCTTGCCTTTTAATGTAAATAAAAGACAGGGTAATATTGAAAAAAGGTAATTATTTTGATCTATCCGTATGAACCCAATCTATAACCATTGGCGGCCCTTAAACAACATGATGTGGGAGTAGTGGTTAATACCAAACGATCATGGTGCGTACACAGGAAAGGCGTAGGCTAAGAAAAGCTCCTTTCACAATGCCAACTACTGAAAATAGGAGCCGCTCGGTCAGGTTTGCCGGGTTAAACATTGGGTACCTGAGAGGAGAATTAAATGCGGGGCGGATGGAAGATGTCTGCCGAGAAAAGAGATTCATGATAGGCAGAAGACTGCGGGAAAGGATTTGTCGTCATCTCCGAAATACCTTTTGCCCACGAAGGTGCAATACTCAAGTCAATAAAATACAATACTTCAGACTGCTCCTTGTTTTGTTTGACTGGGTTGCTTTGTTGTTCTGCTGCTTTTTTTAGTTGTCGGCTCAAAACACAAGTCCCCTTGCAGTTCATTTTAGGCTTGAACCGATTGATACACATCGTGCGTGCGATGTATTGTTGGTTGACCTTGAATGCAATCTGCGTCACCAGCCCACTCAGCGGTTGAAGGGCAAGCATGAGGACCAATACTATTTGGACCGATATTTTCAAGGTGGAATAATTAAAGTGTAAAACGGAAAAATAATATTCCATTAATGTAGTAAATGCAAATGAAATACATGAGAACCGACAATCTTATTTTTATTTCTGCCTTTTAATTGCTGATACCATGCTCGTGGGCCGTACTAAAGGGCACAAAAAAAGCCCCCGATAAATACCGAGGGCTTGGAAGTAGAGCTTATAGGTTATTAAGCAGGCTCGTTTTTGTCTTCTATCAAGGAGGACAATCCCGGAACTTGTTCTATAAGTTGGCTTAATGCGTTTTGTCCGCCGTCGGATCGGATAGCCCCCATCAGTTCTTTGATAACGGGAAGCACCATACCTGCCTGTAATACCGTGCCAATGATGGAGCCTGCAACGGAGGAAGAGGCTCCATCGCCACTGTCTTGTTGACCTTGTAGGCCGTGTACGTTCAAGACACGAATACTTTCTATTTTCTCGGCGGGAATCATTAGTTTCTCCACTAAAATAGGAAGTTGTGGCATCAATTCTTTTAATGCTTGTGCCAGAATGGCCTGTGAATTGATCACGTTTTGGGCATCAAGGTTGGCACGAGTGGTTGCCGCTTGCGCAAGACCAACGGTCTCGATGGCTTTGGCTTGTTTTTCGGCGGCCTGCGACTCCATCTCAGCAGCGTCTAATTTGGCTTTCGCAACCGTCGTAATTTCATAGGCCCGTACATCCGATTCTACTTTTTGCTTTTCTTTTTCTACAGCAGCCGCTTTTTCGGCCTCGATGATTTCAATCGCTTTTTGGCGGTTGGCTATTTCGAGGGATTTAACCGTTTGGGCTTGTTCTTCGGCTTTTAGCTTTAGGGCTTCTTGTTTGGCCACCTCTTCAAGAACAGACAATTTGGCTTTTAGTGCCTCAGATTCTGCCTTCTCGCGTTCAATTCGTGCTATTTCGATTTGCTGAAGTTTTTCCTGCTCGGCAATCTGAATGGCTTTCTCCCGAACGATTCGTGCACTTTCTACATTCCGCTTCCGTTCTTCATCGGCCACCTCAATGGCTTTTTGTCGCTCAATCTCGGTCGCCTTGATTTCACGGTCTTTAATAATTCTGGCTTGTTCAGAGAGTTTCTCTTGTTCGGCAACGGTTTGTTGCATCGTTGCTTGTTCTCGTGCTTGGGCTTCCGCTATTTCGCGGGTTTGAAGTGCTTGTTTTGCTGCAATATCTTGCTCTATTTGTAATTGTTTTAGTTTTGCTTCCCGGTTTTGAGTGGCGATGGTTACTTCTTTTTCGCGAAGCCGTTTATTGGCCGCTTCCACCTCGGCAGAGGTCCGTTGGGCAATTTCTTTGCGGCCACGGGCATCCAAAACATTGTTTTCGTTGTGCATTTCGAGCGGTAATTGCTCCAGATACTGGATGGCCACATCATCTAAGCGATAACCATTTAGAATAACCCCATTTTCGGCATCTTGTCCTAATGCCTTCATAATCTCGTCCCGAAATTCACGGCGATTCTGGTAGAGTTGATCGAATGAGAGGGCCGCGCCAGCGGTTTTGAGGGCATCTGCAAACTTGGCCTCAAACAACTCGCGAAGAATGCCAATATCCGAGGCTCGACCACAACCTATTGTCGAAGCAACGTGACGAATATCTTCTTCAACAGGATTGATTTTGATGTAAAAATCCACTTCTACCTCTGCGCGGATCCCATCGGCACACGAGAGGCTTTCATGTGCCCTCCTTACGGTCCTTACGGTCTTTACAGTCAAGTCTATGCGTTCGGTTCGGTGCAATAAAGGAATAGAAATGACCGAACTCAGATATACCCCCGGTTTACTCAGGCCAAACCCTGTTTTTACCAAAGCTTGTCCGGCTTCGGCTTTCACTAAAAAGCGGTTAAGCATGCTAAGGAAAACGAGAATGAATAATATTACACCAACTACAGCGGCAATACTCAAAATTAAAGATTCACTCATGGTAGATGTGATTAGGGTTTAACATATAAAAGATTAGGTTTGCTGTGCCAATAGACGCACTAAGCATCAAAAGGAGTTACTTCAAAAACTTCTTTGCCCGGAAGTTTGCCTGTTAGGAGGACGCGGGTTCCGTAAGACAAAGCGATGTTTGGATTTTCGGTTCGTATGGCGATCTCAATTTCGTTTCCATTTTCCAAGCGGAGGCTGGCAGCGCCAAATGTGGCGGAGGCTTGGTTACTTTTGACGGTTGCCACCTTGCCAATCAGGTCGCGTTCGGTGGCAGCGACACCATAATCTTTGAATAGTGGCTTCAGCAAGCGGGATAATACCGAAGACATGATCAAGCCAATAACCAAAGCGAGTGGAATGAAAACGATATTGGGCAGCCAATCAGATGGTAAGTAAGCGCCTAATGTAGCGTGTAACACCAATCCGGATAAGCCAAACCCAAATAAAATCCAGGTTACTACCAACGATAAAGGAACCAGACCAAACCCCAGCAAATGCAGCCCGGTATCCACCCAGCCATGATCGGCGTCTAAGTGGAAGTCTGTTGTAGAATCCACATCGCTGTCGTGGCCGCCGCCTATGCCCATTGCACTAATGACCCACAACGAAAATGCAAGCATTAATGGAATGGTGAAAATCAATCGTGCCGGTTGAAAAAATACGTCCATAGTGTAAATGGTTTATCGGATAACGGTACGAAATCGGGGCCTTTGGTTGCTCTTTCAAAAGCAATAATCTATTGCATTCATTTTCAATTCACATTTTTATTTGGGTGAAATTCTTCCGACAGTTATGGACGATGGGTACTGTGCTGACCGATAGATGGTATGAGTCTGCGCCTTGAAGTCGGAATCTTTGGCGTTATAGATATCTAAAAAAACCTGTGGATTTCGGTCTATTAAAGGAAAAAAAGAACTTTGTACCTGAATCATCAGGCGGTGCCCTTTTTTGAACGTATGGAAAATATGTGGGCTTTTCCAGCGTACTTCGGTCACTTTTCCAGGCTGGAGCGGCTCTGGTTTGGAAAAGTTGTTGCGAAACTTGCTTCGCATTACAGCATATCGCACCAACATCTGGTAGCCAGCGAGGGGATTGGGCAAATATTTTTTGTCACGGGACTGCACCTCTTTTGTGGAGTCCGGAAAAACATCCACCACCTTCACAACAAAATCGGCATCGGATCCAGTAGTGGAGACGAATAATCGAATATCTACCGGGCCAGCCAAGGTGAAGTCTTCTGACAAGACCTCTGTTTCATACACCAAGACATCCGGACGAGAGGCCGCAAACCGCTGATCTTCGGTCATGTATTCTCTGGTACGGTCATAGGTGATGCGTTGGGAATATGGCACTGGCTTGGCGGGGTCCGAGACGTAGCGATCGTTCCCACTGTTTTTGGATGGAGCTTGGGTGCTAAGGCCGCCTTGTTCGGTTAAGAACCAAGTAGTCGGGCGGGCTTCTTTCGGTGGCCAAATGTCAAAGTTGTGCCAGTCATTGGAGCCTGTTGCAAAGGCTCGGACATTTGCCTGATCAAAAGACCCCTTGCCCTTCAAATAATAATTAAAGAAAGGGAGGTCTATGGATGCACGGTACTGCACCGCTGTTTTTTGTACAAAGGGCACATTCCCTAAAAAATCCCCTTCTGAACGCTCCCAACCTCCATGAAACCAAGGGCCCAGTACGAGGCGGTTGCTGGTTGTTTCTGGACTTAACTTCCCGATGGAGCGATAAATCTCGTAGCCGCCATAAGGGTCTTCGGCATCGAATGCCCCGATAACCGTCATCACATTGGTTTTTACCCCTTTAAGGTGGGGAACAATGTTGCGCTCCTGCCAAAACTGATCATACGTTCCGTGCTTCATAAAAGTGTTCCAAAAATCCACGCTGCCTTTGAAATATCGTGCATTGGCATTGGGCAAGGCGCCTAAACGCAGGAAAAAAGCATAGGCGTCGTCGGAATTAATACGGAGAGATGGGCCTCTTTTTTGGGTGGGAGTGGGTTCTGGGTGCTCAAAGCCAGAGAAAAAATTAAACGCATCTTGAAGGTAAAAAGCCCCATTTGCGTGAAAATCATCTCCAACAAACCAGTCGGCAATCGGGGCTTGGGGAGAAGCGGCTACAATTGCCGGATGGCTGTTAATAATGCTTGCGGCCACATAAAATCCAGGGTAGGAAATGCCGTGTAAGCCTACTTTTCCATTGTTATATGGTATATTTCTAAGCAGGAATTCAACCGTGTCATAGGTGTCGGTACTCTCATCTACTGTACGATGACCCGTTACGTTGGGTATCGCTGGGGTCATATTGGTGAAGGTGCCTTCGCTCATCCATCGTCCCCGAACATCCTGACAGACAAAAATGTACCCTTCCTTTGCAAACCGATGGTCTCCCTGTGGGCCCAAAATGCCCGGGAACTTATCGGGTCCATAGGGGCCACAACCATAAGGGGTGCGTTTAATTAAAAATGGAAGCGGTTGGGTATTGTTTTTTGGGACATAAACCGCAACATATAACTTGATCCCATCTCGTACAGAAATATTATACTCTAATTTTTCATAATTGTCTTTTGGGGAATATTCCTGAATGGGTTGGGCATTTGCCTGAAGTGAAAATAGCAGAATAACCACCCAGAAAACGCGGAAAAATAAAGTAAACATGGCTTTTTTCTTTGTCTTGTTTTGGAGAGGGGACATAAACTTAGGGATGTACGTTTGTCTCGACAGGCAAAAGGGCATCTGCTAACAACATAAAAAATTTATGGTTTACGAACAAACCTTTTTATTGCTGAATGGATCGGTATGGTTTTAGAGGGGTCTTTAATATAGCTACCATACCCGTAAAATCTAAAAAGCAACATCTTTGGCTTCCTTCTTTGGCAAGAAGAAGCCGCTACCTTCATTTGTTCCTCGAATTGTGGTGCCTCCACAAAACAAACCTCAGGTGTGTTTATATGATGATAAACTTTTCAATCTTCAAAACAAATGCCCGTTTCATTAAAAGTTGGGGCATGGGTCTGTTCTTGCTTTCCCTATTGGCAAGTACCGCTACAGCTAAACCATTCGTATCAAAAATATCCTATTACCCCAGAGCTGATGGCCGGGGGTACGTTGTTTGGGTTGCGACTTCGGAACGTGTTTTTCGATACGATCTTAAACGGCAACGCGAACAGTTGACACTGACCCTGTTCGATACCGACTTACAATCCAATGTTAATCAAGGACAAACGGCGGGGCCAGTCTTGAGACACGCAGCACGTATGCTTCAAAACGATGTGGTCATTACATTTGATTTAGACCCCAATCAATTGGTGGAAGCAACAGCGTATCCCGAAAGACAAGGGAGCGCGATGCTGATTTCGCTGGCATTCACGGGAAATGCACCAACTTCACTTGCTGTGGCAGAGCCTCCGGCCAATTCAGGCACGTTTGGTAACCGAAGTGGTGTCGTAACGAGTGCACCAGTCTCTGCCGACCCCTCTTTGCGTCGTGGGGCATCCAAGACTGCAATGGCTACGAGTGGGGGCAATGGTTCCAGTAAAACAGATACCCAGGCGTCTCTTCGTCCAATCGAGGCACCCGCTCATGCTGGTGGTGCATTAATGCCAGATTATGATAATCCCAATGTGTCTTTGGATTCCCCCCTTCAAGCACCTGCCCGAACCAATGCCGCAACGGGAAATCCGAAAGACTATTTTAATACAACCGCGCCCAAGACCACAACGGGCAATGGCGCAGTCTCAAATCCAATCCCAGCAAATAATAACCCAACACCCATTGGGGGAGGTGGTGCGGGGCCAGTAAGTACGGGAGGGAGCACCAAGACCGTAGCGGATATCCTGAATACCGACAATCCGATCCGATCCGCCGAGGTGCTTTTGTTGGAAAGTGAAGCCGATGCGTTGGCCCGTCAATTAGCCGTCGCAAATAGCCAGAACCAAAGACGGCAAATTGAAACGACTTTAGATGCTAAATTGGGTCAAATCTTTGACGCCGAGCAGACGTTGCTACGTAATCGGGTAGCAACCCTGCGATTAACAGCTACTGCCGAAGAAAAAGAATTACAACAACGCCTGCGTGCGCGCAAATCTATCATCGCAGAACGCAAACAAAACCTGATTTCGCTGGCCACTAAGTCCATAGAAACCCCGAATGCCTCCACCGGAAAGTCACTTTGGGACTTTTAATTAGGAAAGAAGTAAAAAAAACAAAGGGTTGTTTCGTAAGCCGAAGCAATCCTTTTCCGTTTTTTTTAAGGTAATTGTTCGTTACCACCTTTCGTTATATACATTGGATACGTTCTGCCATTCGGTCAACCGCTCTCTCGTGGAACGTGCCATATTATCGGGCAATGCCTTTAGTGAAAAAAAACAGGCCTCTTTGATTTCCCATTTATTGGGTTGAGGATTTTCATCGGTAGCAGCAACTATCACCACCACCACATCCGATCGGTAGGGGTTGAGGTCCGTATAAACCCCCAATGTTTGGATTATAACCAGGTGCTGAAAACCAAGTTCTTCCTGAAGTTCGCGGTGCAGGGCATCTGCCAAACGTTCTTGTCGCTTGATGCCGCCACCGGGGAGATACCAATATCGGTCGTCATAGGGATGTTTTATCAGCAGTACTTCTCCTTTGGTATTGGTAACAATACCCCGTACACGCACCGAGCGTGGTTTAATAAGACGGGTCAAAATATTCCGTAGGTGCAGCAAAAGCCGGATAACCCCGATGCAGAAGTGGTACATATTTAAATTTTAGGTGATGAAATGCGAGGGGTGTTGCTCTGTTTTTATAAAAAAGTTATATTCGTGGGCTATAATAAAAACAAAGCAATCTAAAACAAAAAAAGACCATGGCACGCAAAGACCAACTGACGGGCCGGAAATCGTTGACGGGCAACCACGTTTCGCACGCGAACAACAAAGTTAAGCGCCGCTTCGGGGTAAATTTGCAGCGTAAGCGTTTTTTTATTCCGGATGAAAACCGTTGGGTTACGCTTCGGGTTTCCACACAAACCATGAAGACCATCAATAAAAATGGGATTGCGGCGGTTGTAGCCGAAGCCCGTCGTCAGGGCATTACGGTCTGAAAAAGGCATTGTGTCTGATCTATCCATCCGTTGTGCAGCATAAATCCATTGTGAGGAGGCCACCATCATGGCAAAAAAATCTAAAGAAGCCCGAATCAACATTATTTTAGAGTGTACGGAAGCCCCCGGCACTTCTCGGTATGCTACGACCAAAAACCGCCGGAATACTACCGCGCGTCTGGAACTGAAAAAATATAATTCAGTCTTGAAGAAGCACACTGTTCATAAAGAAATAAAGTAGGATTGTAGAGGGGATAGCGGGCGCTAAAAAAAAGCCTTATATTGCCTCAATCTAATAGACGCCTAAACGACATCATCATGGCAAAGAAAGTTTCTAAGAACCAACGTACCGACCGGGGTAAGAATGCCAATAATAAAAAAATGGCTAAAATCCTTGTCGCAGAAAGAAAGCCTAACGGCCAATTTGCCTATAAGGTGAAAATGGTACATTTAGACAATGTGCAGGAAGAATTGAAAGCCGTTCAAAGTTAAATAAGTTTCGGGGCGTAGCGCAGCCCGGTTAGCGCGTCTGCTTTGGGAGCAGAAGGCCGCAGGTTCGAATCCTGCCGCCCCGACAACAGTACGTAATGCGCCTGTAGCTCAATTGGATAGAGCAACGGACTTCTAATCCGTAGGTTACAGGTTCGAGTCCTGTCAGGCGTGCTCAAATTGCATAGATTCGTACAATGCGGCGACGTGGCCGAGTGGCTAGGCACGGGTCTGCAAAACCCTCTACAGCGGTTCGAATCCGCTCGTCGCCTCTCAATGTTTTACCGAACTTCATTCTGAAGGATCGGTTTTTTTATTTTCGCCCTTCCGGTTTTGGGCATGATCTCTCCTTTTTCCTACGTCTCCTCCATGTCCTCACGCTTAAGTATTCGTAAGCGTGTTTTGTCTGATTCAGTATAGGATTCATCGAAGAATAGGGGGGCTTTATCTAATGCCGCCCGAATAACAGAAAAAAAAATGGTTGTTTCCAGCCGAACCAAATTCCTCCATGTCCTCAATTGTTCGGAGACAACCATGATTAAATCTGCTACCTCGGCTTTTGTACACCACGATTACATCCCAACGGCTTCCACGTTTATTTTGGAACAAGACATCCGTCGTGCCATTCAACGAGGCGATACTAAGATGTGTTGTTCGGTACAGGTGACCAAAACGACCACTTGGGCATCAGACTTTGTGGACGTTGTTAACTCGTTAAAGAAAAAATACGGTCACCAAATTGCTATCGAAAGTGCTTTTGAGGTGGGTTTTTGGGATGCTTCTGGACGATTGGATTTGCCTAAGTTAGACCTAAAGCCAGATATTCTGATCGTTCGGCCCACATTGGTGCCCTACGGCAATGCGGTCTATACACCGCGCCAAATTCGTTTGTTGTGGATGGATGAACTTACGACACCGCATATGGTGTTTAGACACCTTTTTCGGGCGATGATTGGTGCAATGTGGACGTATCCCAATGTAGTGGTGGCAGAGCCGTTGCATCTGGTAGGGCAGGTTGGTTTGCACGAAATGGATATTCCAGTAGAAATGTTGGCGGGTTTTGCACAAGCAGTTGCGGAAACACAAACCCCCCTGATCTTGCAGCAAGCGTGGATTCGGGGCGTGAATTCGGCGGTAGAGGTACTGAAGTTGTTTGGTTTAAACCAAAGCGGTAAAGCCTTTGGAGCGGCTATCGAACAGGTACCTCAGCAGCGGTACAACCTTTCTGACTTATCACCGCTGGAAGTGAACCGGGCTGTTGTTCCAAGGGCACATGCGGCTTAAATCGTTCTAAAAACAGGTCTTCCAAGTAAACAAAATTAATACAAAAGCCTGTTCTTTTACTTTCCGGTAGTGCTGGCTTTGGCCTCAAGTAGAAGTCCGGCGGTAAGGCGGTCCGCAAGGGCTTGGCGGTAAGATGCCTTCATGAGTCTTGCTTGGTCTGCGGGGTGCTGAATGTTTGCGGTTTCGACCAGAATGGCTACGGGTTTGGGGTATAAAAGCATGTGCAGTTGATCCCGTGTTTGTATAGATCCGGAGTAGGAGCGTCCTTCTGTCGTATAGAAAGGTTTCATGGTGTCAAAAAGAATCCGAGACAAGCGGGCACCATCGTCGCTTCCTGAATAATAGGAGAAGTGTGGATCCATTGGGTTGGGTACGTCTTTCAGCGAACGCGAATCTACATGAATAGACAAGAGACGATGCGCCGTTGCTTGCGGGTTTTGGTCGAAGAGGGCGTTTACAATGCCAGATCGTTGCCGAAGCCGATCTACAAAGTTGGTGACCATTTCTACATTCCCCCAAAAGACCTCGTGTTTATCTGGCAGTAGGCGAGTACCTTCACGAATCCCATCATTAGGATCTTGGACAATCAGATATACTTTTGCACCATGTCGTAATAAGTTGCGGGATAGTCGAAGGGCTATATCGTAGGCGTACTCGTCTTCCTGCATGGAGAAGCCTTCTACCTTATAAACAGCGCCTGGGTCTGGACCACCATGGCCTGCGTCTATGTAATAAACACGTCCGGCAAGTTTGGTATCTTGGCGGGTAATGGTGGCATATTTACTGCCAAAAATGGGCCAAGTGGCTGTTTTTCCCTGAAGGTGTGAAGGTGTTTGCGGAAGCCGAACTTCGGGTTCTATGGTGGCAGGGTGGATGTTCTTGGCCTCGTGGTCTGGTACCCAAAGGGCCAGCGAGGTGAGGAAGTCGTCTTCCCGAACGCCTTTTGCGGTCATTCGGTTGTTGTAGTCTGCAATGCGTTGTGCACGGTTGTAGTCCGAGATTCCGAGGGTTGTCCGAATGCTTTTCTGGTTATAGCGGTAGCGCCGTATGGGCATTCGGTAGGTTTGATCTATTTTTACCCCTTCGTTGGGTTTAAGGTTATTGAGCCTACGGAATTGTGCCACCATTTGCGGGGTAACAGGAAGCTCAAAACGGCGGAGCATCCCCATAATGCCTTCACTTTCGTGTGGTAAAGCGGTGACATGGTTTTGGGCGTTTGCGGAAATTAGGCAAGCCTTCAAAACAAGAACGACCCAGATAAGGCGACTCATAACGTGCGGAATAAGAATAATGAAGCTAAAAGGCCCAAAACGAAAGTGTATTATACTACATACAGTTGTGGCATCCCAAACAGAACCTGTGTCAATTCTGATTGAAGCCATAAAAAAAGCGTCATGGACGGTTTTGCCCATGACGCCGTGGGATGGGTTTCCGTTTAAACGCACCTTGCCAGTAGGGGGTGTCCCTCGCGAGTAAACAAAACCTTTGCCCAATTTGGGCCTTAATATCGTACACAAATCGCTCCAAAACAACAATAAATCCAACCTATGACCGAAAACTTGTTCCCTGTCGCTTGAAGAATCCTTGAAAGAAGGCTTTACTTGTGAAATGGTTATCCTTATTATTCACAAATTAGACCATAATGAGCCGCTAAGACGCCACCTCTTAAGGATCCCGTGTTTGACTCTGCCTATGTTCCTGCCCGGAAACCACAGAGTGGCAAAAAAAACTTCCAATGAAAGCACGATTTTTGTTCCAAATATTGTTATGGGCCTCAACTGCCGTTGCTGTTAAAGGCCAAGGGACTGTATCAGACAAGTCTTTAACCCTTCTTAATGCCACTGGTAACGATTTGACTGCCGTTTATGTATCTGTACCAGATGCTGCATGGGGCGAGAATCAACTCCGTAGTGGGCGACTCCTGAAAGGAAAATCTGTTACGCTCGTGTTAAAACTGCCCAATACAGCCTGCTTGGTTGATGTTTTGGCAGAAAGTGGGCAAGGCAAAATCTTTCAACTTTGGGAAATAGACGTATGCGTGGAGCCGGAGTTGGAGATCAACCAGCAGCATGAAAAAGGTCTGGGGAGTCAGCCTATGGTCGAAGTAATGATCACACCAACACCGATTGATGAAATAAAAGAAAATCCTGGAAAAGTGACGCTGCTAAATCGGACAGGTTTTACGTTAGAAGAAGTGTATATCTCGGATGATGTGGAGGCATGGGGCCTCGACCGATTGGGAGACGAGACGATGAATACAGACCGTGACCGAATCATAGACTTGTCTGGGGAACAGGGATGTGTATTTTCTATCCGTGCATTAGATGAAGAGGGCGATGTTTATCGCGTGGGGAACCAAAATTTATGCGAAAAAAATGAAATTGTAATTACACTGGATGAGATGGGGAAAGATTTTTTGGATCCGTTGCCCATGATAGAAATGGAAATGGAGGGTCGCTCGGTTGGGGTGAAAAATGGACTTTCCGAAACGGTGTTTTATCTTTTTGCGCGTGTTTCCGGGAAAGAGGGTTTTTGGGGAAATGATCTTTTGGGGGAAGGAGGCACGATTGCCTCCGGAGTGTCCACAACGGTGAGGGTTCCCGAATTGGCTCCTACAGCCTGCCGATTTGATCTGAAGGCCACAAATTTGGAAGGAAATAGGGCGTGGGTTATGCGCGATATTGATCTTTGTACCCAGAAAGAAATTGAGTTTACCGACGAGATGCAAGATGATTCGGAGGTGGAGGAGGTCGAGGGCGTCGATGCTGCTGATGACCAAGTTATGCACAAAGTGGAAATGGAGAATCGTTTACGCCAGACCATATTTTATCTCCATATTCGGCAACATGATAACGAAGATGGGGATTGGGGGGGCGACCGTTTGCAAGAAGACAATGCCTTGTCTCCACGGGAAAAAGTGGAGATTTTGGTGCCGGAACTTTATCACCGGGTCTGTTTGTATGATGTCCGCGGCTTAGACCTCGAAGACCGGGAAATACTCCGGATACAGCGTGTGGACTTATGTGCAAACAAAACCCTTTTATTAAAATAAAAAAACCTGAATGCTGTACAGGTTTAGAAATCCGTACAACATCTCTGCACCAAAAGTCGTTATGGCAAAGTATTTTATATCAGACTTCATGTATTGCACCTCACCCGCTATTCTACAACTTCAACCCACAATAATGAAATGAAAAACATGATGACCCTTCTCTTGTTGCTTATGGGTTTTAACCTGACGGCAGCAAATCCTTTCCCCGCCCGTACCGTAACCATCAAAAATAATACGGGATACACCTTGAATGAGGTGGTTTTCCGTAAAGCTGGGGTGGGAGACTGGAGCGAAACGCTTTTGAAATCAGATGCACTTGAAGACGGTGAACAAATCAAGATTACCATTCCAGACGCAGGACCTGATAATTGTCTGTTCGATATTGGGTCGGCATCGTATGAAGAAATTGGATTGGAGTGGGTTATCGAAAATGCAGATGTGTGTAAAACCCGGGTTTTTACCTTCGATGAGGATAATTTTGTTGAATACGACAGCGCACCAGAACAAGATGTGGTATCAGAAAACAGTGGGAGCAGTATTCAGGTTACTAACACCGTCGGAGAGACCATTTTTTACCTTTTTGTTCGCCCGGCGGGTACGTCTTCTTGGAGTGGTGATCTTTTGGCCGGTGCTGGTTCGGATCTTTACACCTTTCAAGATGATGAAACTGGTAACCTTGTGATCCCTGGTTTGGGGAATGGTACTTGTCGGTTCGACTTTAAGGCAACAGCTTTAGACGAATCGAAAATCCTTTCCCTTGTTAATAATGTGGACCTCTGCAACAATCCATCCGTTACATTCAGAAAAACAAGTAATACAGGGCAAGGGGGCAATACCAATCAGGGCAATACTGGTTCTGCGGTTACAGGTACTATTAACATTGCCAATAAATTGGGTGAAACGGTTTTTTACCTGTATTTTCGCAAAAGTGGAACGAGTGATTGGGGGAGCGACTTGTTAAAGACTGCTGGACAAGAACTTTATACGTTTCAGGATGGAGAGCGTGGACAACTCCGCATTCCAAACTTAAGCCGCAATAATTGTAAATTTGATATTAAAGCCACGGCACTTGATGAAAACAAAATTTTGGTAGATGCCCGAAATGTTGACCTCTGTACCATGAACGATATAGAATTGGTCCCCAAAAACAATGCCAATAATGGTGGTCAAGAGGTAAAGGTGACCAATAATATAGGCGAGACCATTTTTTATCTTTACGCCCGTAAATCCGGTACCAGTGATTGGGGAGAGGACTTGTTGGCAACTGCCGGGGAAGTGCTCTATACCTTCCAAGATAAAGAAACAGGTTCTTTGTCTATTCCGGGCTTTAGTCGTAGCGCGTGTAAATTTGACTTTAAGGCCACTGCATTGGATAAAAGCAAGGTGCTAAAAACATTGAACAATGTGGACTTGTGCCGAAATCCCAATGTTACCTTCCGCTAAGACAAGACGCTTGCTTGATCTATACTTCTTCAAATATTTTCTTGTTAGCTATCATAACCCTATGAAATTTCTTAAGACCCACACCATTGGGTTTCTGCTGCTGGCCTGTTTGGCTGCCCCACTTTGGGCAGCCAAACCAGCCGTTTTGGTAAACAAAACCAGTGAAACCATTTTCTACCTGCGTTATCAGGCACAAGGCGCCAATGAATGGAGTGAAGACCTAATGGCCTCGGACCAAGTGCTGGAAAACGAGGCCTCGCTTACCGTCAATATTTCCGAGGCAACTAATGCCAAATGTGTATTCACCTTTCGTGCAACCGATTTGGCAGGGTCCACTATATGGCAAGTGGAAAACCAAAATATTTGCCGAAACAAAACAGTGACATTTACCCCTGAAACGCGTATAGAATCCGACGAAGGAGACGAGGCTGGAGGAGATAAGAAGGCCATTACGTTTCAAAACGAAACGGATAAGTCTATTTTCTACTTATACCTGCGCCCCAAAGGGGAGAGTGAGTGGGGGCAGGATTCGATGGGGGCTGGTCAGGTTATTTCAGGTAATGAAACCGAAAAAGTTTTCCTCTCTTTGAAAGGCGGTTGCTATTTTGATATAAAAGGGACTGATCTGGAAGAGAAAACGTTGTTTGTATGGGAAAAGAGGGATCTTTGCGAAGACGACACGTTTGTAATCAGTGATTCTGATCTGAATCAGGATGACGGAACCATGCAAAACGGACCCACGTTCACCCTGGAAAACAAATTGGGTGAGACCATCTTTTATGTGTATGCCCGCGCAAAAGGAGACCCTGACTGGGGTGCTGATCTTTTAGACCTTGATGGGGTGACAAATACGATCTCGGATGGATCGAGTCATGTGTTACGCTTGCCACTTCTATCCACAACCAACTGTGTTTTTGATCTTAAGGTAAAAGGACTCAGCGACCGTGGCGAAATTAAAACGTACTCAAATGTGGACTTGTGCGCAAACGAAACCGTCACGTTTAATAAAACTGGTAAAACACCCAAACTCACTACCCGCAAAACCCCTCTGGTTGAGGAAGTGGTCCGGGAAACACCGGCAGCAACCACCGGCCAAGAAATCACGGTGACCAATCAGGTGGGAGAAACCATCTTTTACTTGTTTGCCCGGCCATCCGGAAGCGAAGACTGGGGGCAAGACCTTTTAGAAAATGCTGGAGAGACGCTTTATACGTTCCAGCATGAAGAATCCGGCGCACTGATGATTCCAGGGCTGGGCCAGGGGAATTGCAAGTTTGACTTTAAGGGAACGCGGTTGAATGAGTCGGAAGTCTTAACCGTAAAAAACAAAGTGGACTTGTGCCGGAACAATGCCATCACGTTTACGCTTGCAGATGGGGTGACGCCTTCTGCGCCAGATGAGCCGTCGGAACTAGACGAAGAGGGGGATCCGATAACCTTGACCAATCAGGTGGGAGAAACCATCTTTTATTTGTATGTACGGCCTGCCGGGTCTGGTACGTGGAGTGGTGATTTACTGGCCAATGCTGGCGACGATCTCTACACGTTTCAGGATCAAGAAACGGGATCATTGAAGATTCCGGGGCTGCGTGCCGGAAATTGCCGTTTTGACCTGAAGGCCACTCGTTTGGATGAAAGTCAAGTTTTGAGCACAAAAAACAACGTAGATTTATGTCTAAATACGAATATTACCCTCACGTTGGATCCGGGCGTCACGCCTGCACCAGAGGACGATGGCGGAGATCCTGCGCCTGAGCCAGAAGAAGAACCTATTCAGGTGGATGGCGACCCTATAAACGTAAGCAACGCTACGGGCGAAACTATTTTCTACCTTCAAGTTCGTCCTGCCGGAACTCAGGAGTGGAGCGAAGACCTTCTGGAAAATGCAGGCAGCGACCTTTATACTTTTCAGGATGGCGAATCCGGTTCGTTGAGGATTCCTGGCCTAAAACGAGGGAATTGTGAGTTCGATCTACGTGGAACCCGTTTGGATGATACTCGGTCTGAAATTACCCGCATGAATAATGTGGACTTATGTCGGAATGCGAATGTTCGTTTTACGCTCACCGAAAGTCGTCCAACCGTGGAAAACAACAATAGTAACCCTGTTCCGCCGCCGCCTGTTCCCAGTGGGGCATTCGATTATGGCCGAGTGACGTTCGAGAATGCAACCAATGGAGATGCCCTCATGACGGTTCGGGTACGGCCTAAGGGAACGGCAAAATTTACTGAAGTCTATAATGCCAAAGATGCCGATGCTGCAATGGGCGCCAATGGACAGGTAAACCTGTCTAAGTTTAACGGAGAATGTGTTTTTGATATTCGCGCCGTTGGACTTGAGGCAACCTATGAGAAAATGGGCGTGGATATTTGTCGGTCCAAGAAAATACGGGTTACGACTAGCGATAAAAAATAAGTCCTCTATTTTGGTGCAAAGCCCCTTTGGATTCCATTGGGGCTTTGTTTTTTGAAAAAAAAAGATATAGATAAAACTTTCTTGCTGCATACAACGTAGGGGGAGACATCAAACTTTTTTCTTTTCCGATAAGATTATGAACAGGAACCGTATAAACCGGATTTTATTGGTTGTTTTAGCCCTTTTGGGTGTTGGAGTTGTTATTCGGAGTCTGGTTGGAACGACAGACAAAGAAGGATTTCTGGTCTGGACCAACATCCCTAAAGGTCAATTGTACCACCAAACCGTCGAAGTTGCACGCCCCGTTGAAGTACAGGTTGATGCGAGGGGTTCGTTTGAAAAACCCGGCGTATTGGCAACGTATGGTTGGATTGTTAACCAACTCGATCATTCGGTGGTTTGGCAGATGACGCCGCAAAATACCAAACTGGAACAAGGGCAATTGGGCAGAACCGTATCTACCTTTACCCTTCCAAAAGGGGTTTATTCGGTCTATTATTCGTCTTATGGCGACAGTCAAGTTCCTGCTGGTGAACGTACTTTGTGGGCCAAACTTACGGGTGATGACGATCGCGCTTGGTTTTCGGAGGCAGAGCGTTGGTACATGGCCATTAAGACCATTCGTAAAGAGCAGGCCGTAGATGTGCGGTTGATGGAGTACCGCGAGGAAACATCCCATCGTTCGGATATTGTGAATCTCCAGCGTCAAACGGGTTTTAAAAATGAGCGATTTAACTTCGAGGTGAAAGCCCCAAGTCGTATCCACGTTTTGGCGATGGGCGACTATGTAGGTCGGTTTACGGATTTTGCGAAAATTGCTAAGTTGGATAATGGGGAGTTGGTTTGGAAAATGAGCTATGAAAATACCAAGCACGCAGGAGGGAGTTTACGTAACCGGTTATTTGAGGGTGAAATCTGGCTACAACCTGGTATCTATCAGGTGCTGTTTGAGTCCGACATGACGCATCATTATACTGGATGGGAAGATAATCCGCCACTAAACCCAACCGCTTGGGGAGTGCGTATGCGGGCTGTATCTGGTTATGAGGCCAATATTGGCGAATTGCGCCCCTTTGATCGTCCTCTGATTGCGGGTATTTTGCGTCCTGGTGATGATGCCGATCTGGTGCAGCGATTCTCGCTTCAACAAAAAACCGGTGTTTATATACACACAATGGGTGAATACACCGATGGTGAGATTTTTGATAAAGGCTGGTTGGAAAACGAAGCGGGTGTTATTGTTTGGGAACCCGATATTAGCAAGGCCAGAGATGCCGGAGGGAATCCAAAAAACCGACAAGAGGATGCTTTTATTACCTTGGATGCAGGGGTTTACCAACTTCGATTTAAAAGTGATGGCTCACACTCCTACAATAAGTGGAATGTGGATCCTCCGGAAAACAAAGAACGATGGGGTGTTTCCATATATGCGCTCGCTTCGGATGCCGTCTTTAGTGCAGAAGAACCCGTAGGTCGTGGTGGGTTGGACGAGGTGATTAAGGATGTTCTGGATGGCGCAAGGGATGCCATTGAAGATGTGCGTGGCAGTTTACGCCCTAAAAATGGTGCTCTTGGTGAAAATGAACGGGTTTTGGTAAACCTGATTCGAATCGGAAATCAAGAGGCGGTGAGCGAATCTCTTGAATTGATGGAGAGCCGTAATGTACTCCGGATTATCGCACTTGGAGAAAACGAAGCCGGACGCTGGCGAGACTATGGCTGGATTGAGGATGCAGACGGGCGAAAAGTATGGGAAATGCGGATGAACGAAACCGTCCCTGCTGGTGGGGATAACCGCAATCGCCTTTTTGATGGAAAAGTGATCCTTAAAGCAGGCACTTATCGGGTACACTATCAAAGCAATGGGTCACATGCTTTTGGAGACTTCTCATTTGGCTCACCGGATTCTCCTGCAGGCTGGGGTATTCGGATTGTCGAAGTTCAGGAATAATTAAAAAATGTTTCTTTTTTCGTGGAACAGGTAAGTAAAAAGTGGGTATAAAATCTGTTCAGTTCGCTGGTCATGATAATAATCAAGCTACGGCCAGATTTAATCAACGGTAGATTTAACCCAACTCATATGGCTATCAAGACTTTGGATGTGGATCTTTTGGGTTCCCAATACGATAATATTTACGAAGCGGTTTGTGTAACCGCAAAGCGTGCCCGCCAAATTTCGGCAGAGGTTCGTTCAGAAATGACTGATCGGCTTTCGTACTTCGATGGTTTCGATCGTGATCCGGAAGACCGCCGAATGAACGATCAGCAGGTGGGTATCTCGTTAGAATATGAGCGTGCGCCGAAGCCTACGGAATTGGCTTTAGACGAATTGGTTGCGAGAAAACTGGCGTACCGATATGCGGAACCAGATCCCGCTGACCTTTGATCGTTCTTTTTGGAATGTGGCACCTTCCTTTTTGTGTAAGCCGTCCAACTTAACCTCGGCTTGCCTATAAGGGAGGTTTTTTTGTTCATCATGTTCGCTATGCTTCAAGAGTCGTTTATTTTATTGGGCGTAACAGGCAGTATTGCTGCCTATAAATCTGCGGAATTGGTGCGTCTGCTTCGGAAAGTTGGCGCCCGCGTTCAGGTGTTGATGACCTCCGATGCCACCCGTTTTGTTTCTCCACTTACCTTAGGAACCCTTGCAGAGTCGGAAGTTTTAACAACGGTATTTCCAGAAAACGAAGCGGGTTCTTGGACAAAGCACATTACGTTGGGCCTTTCGGCAGACCTTTTGGTGATTGCGCCTGCAACTGCACAAACCATTGCAAAATTAGCGCATGGATTTTGTGATTCAATGCTAACGGCCACGGCGTTGGCGGCAAGATGCCCCGTTATGGTATGTCCGGCGATGGATCACGACATGTATGAACATCCGGCTACCCGTAGAAATTTGGAAATTCTACGGGGATATGGTTATACCGTTATAGAGCCAGAACATGGGGCATTGGCGAGTGGGTTGGTCGGAAAAGGACGTTTGCCTGAACCGAGGCATATCCTGGAAGCGATCCAGACCTTTCTTCACCCCGACAAACCACTTGCGGGAGAGCATTTGCTTCTAACTGCTGGCCCAACCCGCGAACCGATAGATCCGGTGCGCTATATCTCCAATCATTCTACGGGAACCATGGGTTATGCTTTGGCGCGAACAGCGCGGGATTGGGGCGCGGAAGTTACGTTGGTAACAGGTCCAGTCTCGTTACCAAGACCCACAGGCATGAAGGTTGTGGAAGTTACCTCGGCAGAGCAAATGAATCAGGCCGTTCAAGCACATCTACCGGTAGCAACCTTTATGGTGGCCGCCGCCGCCGTTGCAGATTATGCACCTGCCGCCGTTGCCGTACAAAAAATCAAAAAAAAGGACGAAGACCTCAATATTACCCTTCGGAAAACGCCTGATGTACTGTACAACGCGGGGCTAAAAAAACGACCAGAACAGGTATTGGTGGGGTTTGCTTTGGAAACCAACGATGCCGAAACCCATGCGGAAAGTAAACTTTTGCGTAAGAACTTAGACTTTATTGTCGTTAATGACCTTTCGGTTCCGGGAGCCGGGTTTGGAACGGAGACCAATCAGGTTGTGATTCTTGGAAGAGATGGGCAGCGTCATGAGTTGCCCTTGGCAGATAAACAATCAATTGCCACAGGAATTCTTCGGTTTTTAGTGCCTTTTTTGGGTCGGCGCTAAAGGTTCTTTCGAGGTTTGGTTTTCCACTTACCCTTGTAGAAAACTTGTGTATAAAGAAACATTGGGGTTTTATACAAGATGTTGTAGCTTGAGACTCATTAAGCCACCACCTTTATGTCTGCAACAGAACTTCTATCCCAGATCAAACAGGTTTTAGCATACCAAGAAGCGGTATATGGCGCTTGGATACTTCGTGCTCCAATAACAAATTTGCCAGAAGACGCCCAACTGGATGTAGCGGTATCTTCGCCTGTACAAGAGACCCGTAATCATTTGCCATCAACACCGCGCGAAACGCCTTGGAGAAAAATTGAAGACCTGATACCTGCCGCACATGCTTTAAGCCGTGTCAAAGACATTCCAAGTTGGTATCGCTATATGGCAGATCATGAGATGCTAGGTGTTGCTTCGCAGGTCGTACATCCAGTATCGGTCATGGTAATAGAAGATGAAACAATGTTGCACCATGCGGCAGCGGATGCCTTGCTGTGGAAGATGATGGCAGCCATCCAATTAAGCCCGAAGGAGGTGTATCGGACGGCACTCCGAAAAAGTGGGTTAGACCAAACAACGGATAAACTCATGCTCTGTAAAGAAATCGGGTTGTTCCAACCACACGTATTGGTGTGTATGGGAAGCCTTACAGGACGGATGATGAGTGGGCAAAAACAAGCCTCTGTTACAGCCCTGTATGGCAAGTGGTTTGACTTTATGGGCATTCGGGTGCGGGTCATTCATTCTACCGCTCAGTTGATGACCGACCCAGCACTCAAGCGTGCAGCTTGGGAGGACCTTAAAACCATTCGTCAATTTCTGGACGTACAAAACACCAAGTAACCATCATGGAGCCATCTTATATACCGGAACAATCTTGGGTGAGTTTGCCGCACTTGCAGCAAGACTTGGGTGCATCTAACAAAGAGCCCGTGCGTGAAGCCAAGTCTTTTCCCAAAGAACCTGCATTGCAGGATGGACGTGTTCCACCTCAGGCACCGGAAGTAGAACAGTCTGTTCTGGGGGCCATGCTGATAGAATCGGAAGCGATTCCAGAAGCCATCGAACTCTTAGAGGAAAAGAGTTTTTATGATCCGCGTCATCGCTTTATTTTTAAGGCAATTGCTGGACTTTTTGAGCGTAATGTTCCAGTAGATTTGATTACCCTCACAGAAGAATTGAGAAGGCTTGGACACCTCGAAGTGGTAGGGGGGGCGTATTATATTTCCGAACTTTCTACGCGAGTGGCTTCGGCTGCGAATGTGGGGTATCATGCCCGTATTGTGGCGGAAAAGTCGTTGTTGCGGCAGATGATTGAAACCATGACAGGGGTTATTCAAAAAGCATACGATCCATCCACGGATGCCTTCGAGTTGATGGACAGCGCCGAACAATCCATTTTCCAGATTTCTCAAAATCAACTTCGGAATGCTGCACAGCCCATGAATGTTGTGGTTAGAAAAGTGATGGAGCATTTAGAGGCTATTCATGGGCAAGAAGGTGGTATTACGGGAGTCCCCTCTGGCTTTAGTGCCTTAGATGCGATGACCAGTGGTTGGCAAAACTCCGACCTGATCATTGTGGCGGCGCGTCCTTCGATGGGGAAAACTGCTTTTGCCCTGAGTTTAATTCGTAATGCCGCACTGAATCCCCGAAATCCAATTCCTGTAGCCATTTTTTCTTTGGAAATGAGTGCTGCGCAGTTGGCAACACGTTTACTTACTGCCGAAGCACGCATAGACGCCCAATCTGCACGTATGGGTAAACTTTCGGAAGAAGCTTGGATGGAATTGCCCCGTGCGGCGGGACGTCTTTCGGAGGCCCCAATATTTATTGATGATACGCCCGGATTGGGGGTTTTGGAGTTGCGTGCCAAATGCCGTCGGTTAAAAGCAGAGCATAATATCGGTCTGGTAGTGGTGGATTATCTTCAATTGATGCATGGTGGGAAAGGCGCTAATAGTCGGGAACAAGAAATTGCTCAGATTTCCCGGTCTATGAAAATTTTGGCAAAGGAATTGAATATACCAGTCATTGCGTTGTCTCAGCTTTCTCGTGCTGTAGAAACACGTGGGGGGGATAAAAAACCACAATTATCGGACTTGCGGGAATCTGGATCTATTGAACAAGATGCTGATATGGTGCTCTTTATTTATCGTCCGGAAAAGTATGGGATTGCGGTGGACGAGAGTGGGCAATCTACGGAAGGCTTGGCCGAAATTTTGGTTAGTAAACAACGGAATGGCCCCATTGGGACCGCGAAATTAGCCTTTGTGGACCGATTTGCCCGTTTCGAAAACTTAGCCCACTATTACAATCCGGATGAGTATGTGCCGCCAGCGCCGGGAGGAGATGGCTTTGATGCGTATTTACCCCCCTCGCAATTTGATGCCCCTTTCTAAATACAAAGGAGCGACCAAGAGTCTTATAAGGCAAAAAGCACCTACACATAATGGTGCAGGTGCTTGTGAGTGGGGTTTGTGGGCAACCGCTTAGCCGATGGCTTGAATTAGGGCCATAAGAGCTACGAGCGCTAATAATGCCATTCCTATACCGATACCCCATTTAGCCCGTCGGTGATTAATCGGGATAGTCGTCGGACGGATTTCTAAAGGTTTTTCTTTGAATCGGTTGCGGCTGCGTTGCCTACGGCGAGAGCGAGTTGGAGAAAGAGAAGAGGTTTTCATGATGTTTTTTCACATTAAAGGGGCGAACCCGAAAAATATAGGATATGGTTACGTTTTCTATTTTTTTGAGCGGTCTGTTGATCGTCACGGTCGGTGCAGGTATTGGCCTTAGCCGGGGGGCGAAGGCTCAGGCACATACTCGGTTTGCTGATACAGGAGTTATAGCAAAAGAGGCAGAGAATTTAAAAAGATCATCCGAAGATTCCTTGTTGGAAGTCCAAGCCCTTCAAAAGAGAGCCGGAACACTTGAGATCATATTGGATGGATCATGATAAGCATTGTCATACTGGGAACTGGTTCCAATTATATAGACTTTTAGGCCCTAAGGATAAGATACACCTTTTGGCTGATCTTGATCCCTAACTGATACGCTTTTTCAGAATCTTCAATTCCTTTTATCAGGATTACCAAGGTATAAGGTGGCCCTTTTTCGGGATAGACAATGGCTGCATCATGCCGATGGGCCGTGATTTCTCCTGTTTTGTGGGCTACTTTTACCCCATCAGGGACGCCTTTCGGAATCATTTCGTTGAATCGTTGCGCCATCATAATGTCAATCATTGCACGATCTTCATCTTGTCCAACGGCTTTGCCTTGTGCAATTCGGGCGAGAAGAAGCGCAAGGTCGTTGGCGGTGGCTTCGTTGTTCAGACCGCGTTCATATGCCTTCGTGTCTTCTACCCCACGTCGTACCTGCATTTGTGTGGTACCGAGCCGTTCAATGGTTTGTTGAACGTTTTGCGCTCCTAAGGCATCTATGAGAATGTTGGTGGCTATATTGGATGAAACTGTAATCATTTGAAAAACAAGATCATAATAACTCTTTTTTTTGCCTAATTCTCTATAAGTCTGATCATCGGAGTCATCACTGATGGAAAAGTGTGTATCATCTACAATAGACCGGAACTCATTTTTGACCATCAAGGAGTCCTTGAGCCGTAGTTTTTTGGTTGCTGTTTGACGAAAAACCTCAATCATTACTGGGATTTTCATGGTGCTGGCGGCGTGCATCCGCACATCGCCGTTTATGTTCATGGATTGTTTGTTTGCCCAGTCCACGACAGAAACCCCGACGGTTGCATTGGGGTATTCAGCAATGAGTTGTAAAAGATCGGCCTTCAAGGTTTCGATCTTCTGTATTCGGTTCTGTTGTGGTGCCGTACAGCCGTTTAAGAGGAACATACCAATCGTACACCATAAAAAGTAATGTGGTCGTTGGGCAAAAGCAGTCACGGAGTTGTATTTATATTGTGACAAACCTATTTCCAATGTGCCGACAGAGCTGCGGAAGAGATTAACAGGTTGTTTAGGAAAACGGAAACATTTCCATAAAGACTTAAAATACAAAATACAAATGGGATAATGCAATGGGTACAGGCGTGCGTACTTTTTTATGGTTCTTTGTTTTTTTGTTTCCGATAGCGGGCAGTTGGGCACAAGACCCTGTTCAAGAGGTCCCTTCCCTTATCCAAGCCTCTATTAGCCGAGGGGATACACTTCGTTTGCAGCGTCCGATGGTTGCATTGGTACTTAGCGGGGGGGGTGCAAAAGGGATTGCCCATGTTGGGGTGTTGCAAGTTCTGGAAAAACTGCGGATTCCGGTGGACTTAGTGGTCGGTACCAGTATGGGGGCTGTTGTGGGGGGCTTGTATGCGTTGGGTTATGCACCCGATAGCCTCGCCCATATTGCGGTGACCCAAAAATGGGGGGAATTGTTAACAGGGTTGACAGGTTTTTCGGCGCGGGATGTGGCTGAGGCGGCTGTTTCGGAACATGATGCTTTTGCACTTACGTTTCCTTTGGGTAAACGGAGCACGACCCCAAATGGGTTGCTTTCCAGCCAGCGATTAGACATGTTGCTTAGCCGCTTGCTGGTCCGAGCGGATTCTTTACAAGACTTTATGAAGCTCCCGACACCGTTTGTCTGTACAGGGACAGATGTCGAGAATGGGGCGGCCAAGCTCTTTACACGCGGCAATTTGCATCAAAGTATTCGTGCGAGTATGGCCATTCCGGGGGTTTTTTCCCCTGTAGAAATGGAGGGACGTTATTATTTTGACGGAGGGGTAGCCCGGAATCTGCCTGTAAAAGAGGCATTTGATATGGGTGCCGATGTCGTGATTGCGGTGGATGTGGGGTGGCAGCCGCAACCCATGTCTTATGTGCGTAACTTTTCGGATCTCATCAACCAATCCATTGGGTTTTGGATGGAAAAGTCCATTGAGGAAGACCGTAGGTTGGCGACCGTCTTGATTCGCCCAGATGTAACAGGATTTGGTGCCTTCTCTTTTAGCGATCCATCTGTATTTATTGCGCGCGGTCGGGCAGCCACAGAGAATCTGCGCAATGAATTAATGGCCTTGCGGGATTCACTTGGTTTATCTCCACAACCCCGCGCCTATGCTCTCCCCATCTACGATGACCATCTTCAGGTGCAAAAGATTGTGGTTTCGGTGTTGAATGAATCGCGGGAACCTACCTTTATTCGGGAAAAAATCTTGCAGCGCTTGCCGCAAGTTCCCAGTACCCGCATTTTAGAAGACTTGGTGCGGTTTCATTTTCGTATCCAAGATCAGGAGGGGTTTACCATGCAGGCCCTATCTGATGGGATAGATCGTGTGATGTCTTCGGGCCAATTTCAACAGGTTGGCTATCGCTTTGTGAAACAAGACAGCCTCCCCACCTTAACGTTGGAGGCGATACGCCGGAATAATAGTTTATTGGGCCTTGGTGCGCGGTTTGACCAACCCAGTGGTCCTGTTTTGATGGCGGGATTGCGCTTGGATGGTATGTTGCAAAGCGTACCAGCAAGATTGGAATTACGGGGGGTACTAAGCAAAAACTGGTATCTACAATTCGTTCCATCTGTGATGGTAGCGGGTAATCCAGTTACCGAATGGTCTTATATGTCGCAATTTTCGGACAATCTTTTAATGTTTCCTTCCGAAATTGGCAAGCCCACAGAAGCGCAGGAAGTCATCGAGGTCCTACAAGAAGGTGGTATAAAGGTGTCTTTGGGGAGCCGGATTCAATTGAACATGAAAGCACATTGGGCCACCTATTTTGAGCGCAGTCGGGTAATCGGCGGACGATTTGGGCAAGAGCAACACTGGGGCGGTCTAAGCATCGGCACCGTGTTTAAATCCGCCCTTCGGCCAGAAGAGGAGCGGGAACGGGGGTTTCATAACATAGAGTGGGGCGTTTTGTGGGGACTTTCCCCAGATCAGAACGGCGAGAAGTCTTTTTTTCAAGGGTGGTACAACCAATCGGGCTTGTATTTACCTGTCCCGCGTGTTCATGTCACAAGCGATTTTCAGGTTGGGGTAACATGGGGCGCCGCAGCGCCTTTGTATCAGCGATTTTATATGGGTGGTTTTACCCGAAATTATTTATTCCGGAACCATCATGCCCCCTTAGTCGGCCATTCTGATCAGGCTTATTGGGGTGATTTTTTGAAAAGTGGAACGATTGGCTTAAACTATCGCCTCTATCGTCAAGCAAGTGTTGGTGTATTATTTAGCGTGGGTCACCTTTCTTCGGGTTCTTTTTTTGACGCGGAAGCGCCTATCAGGTTAGGATCCGGTATTGTCTCCGGCTATACTTTAGACCGGATTGGCCCTGTGCGTGTGGGACTTTTGACGGACTTTAGGTCTATACGCCCAGTGCTAAGTGTGGGGCATGTATTTTAGTGTATTAATTGGCCTCTTTTCCTGGTGGATGTACAACAATTCGTGCGGGCGCACTACGCATAAACCGGCCTTCTTTGGTTTGTCCTTGTAGGGCAATGTGGTGAACACCTGGAGCAAGCGGCCAGTCGGTATAGCGATAATCACTGTGCAGTACTACATTGTTTATGACCCAGCGGAGGTTGTAGAAAGCATCGCTCACCACACTTCGTAGCCGTATGCGTTGGTATTCACGCCGGAGGACGGGGTCTAACAGGAAAACCGTTCCAGATGCAGGATACTGCACTTGCAATAAATTGGTATAAGACCAATTTTGTGAAGTTGTTGGAAGGTTTATTTCGGTATTTCGCGGTGGCAGTCGCAGCCCGTTCTCAAGCATCCAAGCTTGGTATTCGGGTGGATATACCGTAAACAGTTCTTCGCGGACGAGGGCCGAGTGGGTTTGGTGGTCTGCCAGTTCTCCTGTTTCTATATTGATTTTGATAGACTGGTGAACGGTACAGGTATCTTTAGGGATGGTTCCGAGAAAGAAGACTTCCTTTTTAATGGTTGGGCAAAAGGCGCCGGGTCGTTTTCCGCTGGCTGGACAAACGACGGCCTCCTCGATGGCGTGGGGAACCGAGAAGTCTCCTCCTGGCCCTAATACCATCATCATATCATGCAAAATGGGCCCTGCGCCCGATATGCCGGAAACGTATTGCATGGGGCTTCCATCAAAGTTGCCTACCCAAACGGCGACGGTATGAATGGGGGTATAACCCACGACCCAGTTATCGCGGTAGTCTTTGGAGGTTCCGGTTTTGGCAGCCATAGGAAAAGGCAGTTCAAGGACATTGCCGCGTCCGAACGCTGGTGCGCGTGCCTCCGGATCGGCAAGGATATGGGTAATCAGAGAGGCTACTTGTGGCGAGATACCATTGGGTGCTGTATGAGCGTAAGGTTGGTTTGCATATTTTAATTGTGCTTGTTCATCGCGGACAAATGAAATACCGGGCAGTAAGCCACCACGCGCGATGCCTGCATATGCCCGCGCGAGTTCAAGCAAGGTGACTTCGCCATTGCCCAAGGTCAGTCCAACGCCATAGAATTCCGCAGGTTTGCGAAGGGAAAAAAGACCTGCTTTCCGAAAACTGTTCAGCAAAACCGTAGGCTCAATTTCCCGTGCCATTCGGACTGCAGGAATGTTGTAGCTGCTGGCCAATGCCTGACGAAGTGGAACGGGGCCATGGAATTGTTTATCATAGTTTTCTGGGGAGAATGCACCGCCTACTTCCAAAATCTGGGTGGGTAAATCAGGCAAGATGGTAGAAGGGGTATATTTACGTGAAGCCAAGGCACGGGCATAGGTAAAAGGTTTAAGGGCGCTACCTGGTTGTCTGAGGGCCTGTACACCGTCATTTTGTCCACCAAGGCGTTCTTCCCAAAAATCCACGCTGCCTACATAGGCCAATACCTCCCCCGTCCGGTTATCCAACACCACTGCAGCAGCATTGCTCACATTCGATTGTCCGATCCTTCGCATGTGGCCCTGAATAATGCGTTCGAGGCTATGTTGTAGGCGAAGGTCGAGGGTTGTTTTTAGGGTTTTCCATTTCCCAGTGCCTAAGGGCAGTTCTTGTATTAAACGGTTTACAAGATGAGGAGCCCTAAAAACCTGTTCTGGTTTTGCAAGAGCGAGCGGGCGAATGATTAGGGAATACTTTTGGTCGGGAGCAATCCCACCAACGGCTACGAGCGCAGACAAAACTTGTTCTTGTCGCCGTTTTGCCCGTTCCGGCTGACTAAATGGGTTATATGCAGAAGGGCTTTGTGGTAGGCCAACCAAAAATGCACCTTCTGCCAGGTTTAAGTCCCGTGCTCGTTTTCCGAAATAAAATTTGGCGGCAGATTCTATCCCGAAAACCCGATTTCCGAAGGGGGCTTTATTGAGCCACATGGTCAGAATTTCTGGTTTGGACAAATGAAGTTCCAAGCGCCAAGCCAACAATACTTCCATTCCCTTTGCCCACCAGCGGGCAAAACCACGACGGGGTGCATCTCGGAGCATCCGACTTACTTGCATGGTGATGGTGGACCCGCCCCGGCTGATGCCTCTTTTTTTAATGTTCTGCCAGAGGGCTTGTGCCATGGCGGTCATGTCCACCCCGGAATGCTGAAAAAAGCGTCGGTCTTCAGTGGCCAATAATGCACGGATCACTTTAGGTGGAACTTCGTGCAGTTCTACGGATAGGCTGCTTCCTTCAGGGCGATATTCATACAAAAGCTGTTCATTCCGGTCGGTAATGCGTACACTCCGGCTTTGTGCTTGTGGGGCAAAGTCTGAAGGCAACGGCCAGAGGATATAGAGCCACATCCCTCCAAACATGAGAAAGGGGAGCCTTTTGGCCACGTGAGGGACGATGGGGTGTAGGAAGATGGGCGGCAGGTATTTGCGCCAAAATTGCTGCATAGGCTTCCACCAAAGCAATAATAAGGCTTTGATGTTGGAGATCCATAGTTGCGGTTGGGTATTGTTCCACATGTCGAAGGGCGAAATAAAATAGAGGCCATAGAATATACCCCAAGCAGGATGCAGGTTGCAAATTAGCCTTACTCCTGCTAAACGAGGCAAGTACGATAAAAATTTGTATGCTATTTTGATTTTTGAATGGTCGTTTTGTAGCTTCCAACATATTTTACACACATACGATTCCCGCTTCCATGCTCCGTTCGTTAAGCATTCGCGATTATACGCTCATAGATCGGCTCGAAATAACGTTCGAAAATGGCCTTAACATCATTACAGGTGAGACGGGTGCCGGTAAATCTATCCTAGTGGGTGCGCTCAAACTAATTTTGGGCGAACGTGCCTCAACCGATGTCATCCGGAGTGGTGCACATAAAGCTGTTTTGGAAGGTGTATTTGATGCGCCACATGCCCCCAAAATTCGTGAGGTTTTGTTTGATCATGGGTATGAATACGACGATACCCTAATCCTACGTCGGGAAATAGGCTCCTCCAGCAGTCGGGGGTTTATCAATGATAGCCCCGCTACCATGCAACTGATGCGGCAAGTGGCAGAAAGTGTGATAGACCTGCACGGCCAACATGAACATCAATCTCTTTTACGTACCGAAACACACATCGAGGTCTTAGACAACTATGCGGGTCTTGGTGAACTGCGTGCGGAATATCAAATGATTTATCGAGAGATGGAGGGGGCCGTAAAAGCACGCCGTCAACTCATTGCACGGGAGAAAGACCTGAAGCAAAAGCAAGAACTATATGCGTATCAAATAAAAGAAATAGACGAAGTCTCGCCTAAACCCGGTGAAGAAGCCACATTGGAGGCGGAGGCGAAACTGTTGGAAAATGCCGAAAAACGCTTCGCTGGATCAGGTGACCTGGTTCAAATGCTCTATGAGTCCGAAGAAGCTGTTTATGACCGTTTGGTTCGTGCCCGAAGCGTATTTGCCGAACTGGCCACAATTGATCAACGACTCCAAGAGCCGTTGGCAGACCTCCGATCTGCCGAAGTATTAATTGCCGAGTTAACGAAATTTTTGCAAGACTATCATGCACGGGTGGCTTTCGATCCGGAGCGGCTCTTGGAAATCCGGAATCGTCTGGGTGAATTTCTGAACTTGAAGCGTAAATATGGCGAAACAATCGAAGAAGTCATCGCCTTTCGCGAAAAAATAGGGGCACAATTTGAGTTGGCGGCAGATTTTGAAGGGGCCATTGCCCGTGCAGACAAACAAGTGATCGAATTGGCGCAAAGATTGGCCCAAACAGCCCTTAGGCTTTCGGCCAAACGCAAAGAAGCAGCCTTACACATCGAAGAAGCGATTGTACGTGAACTCCGTGAATTGGGCATTGTCCATGCGGCCTTTCAGGTTCAATTTGGAGTACAAGCCGATGCGAAAGGGTGGATTCGCGACCAGACAACAGGCAAGCGATTTGCCGCTTTACCCAATGGGGTGGACGAAGTAGCGTTTTATATCTCGACAAACCTTGGAGAAACCCCGCGACCACTTGCCAAGACGGCCTCTGGCGGGGAGATTAGTCGGATTATGCTGGCCCTTAAAACCATTCTGGCAAAAAATGAACGTTTGCCAATTCTGGTTTTCGACGAAATTGACACTGGGATTTCGGGGCGGATTGCCGGAAAAGTGGGTGAAGCCATGAGAAGTCTGGGAGAATATCACCAAATTATCGCTATTACCCACTTGCCCCAGATTGCAGCGCAAGGGCATAGCCATTATGTGGTCGAGAAATTAGTGGCGGGAGAACGCACCCGCTCCCAGATTCGATTGCTTTCGGTGGAAGACCGGATCCGAACGATTGCTGCAATGTTTTCGGGCGATGAAATTACGGAAGCTGCACTGGAGAGTGCGCGTGCCTTGCTAAAACAGGTCTAAAATCCCAAAGCGGTTTCTAAGGCTTGCCAGCCGATACCCGCTGCGCCTGTCCTGATGCGTAGGGTACACCACAAGTCTAAGATGAACATTTGTGCGGCATGAATGGGTACGGCAATCCAGAAAGACCGGGTGCGCCAGCATAATGCCCCAAGTGCTACACCACCGAGAATAGAAAGGAACGCTTCGGCAAGCGGTTTGTCGGCATGTAAGATCGCAAACGGAATCATTTGCACAAAAATGGCCCAGTAACCCAATGTGCGTGCCGTTCCAAACTGTACGAAGCCGCGCCACAAATACTCCCATCCCATCCAGTAAAACAAAAAAAGTGCCTCGTATAAAAAAAATATGCCCCAATTTCGTGCGGCTTCGGGGTAATGTGGATAATTGGATTGAAAATCGGCACCATTGGAGAGGATCCATGTGCCAATAACCACCAAGGGGATGTAGGCCAAGGCCAACGTTGAGGCCAACTTCCAATCGCCCAAGCCAAGTCCCATCGCTGCCCAAGATTGCCGAAAGCCTAATTTTAGGATCAACACTGGAATCACAAAGCCCGTAAAGCCTTGTGTACCAAACCACCATGCCCACTCTGCGATGCCTTGCCATTCAGATGGGACCCAAGGGCCGAAGGTGCGGAGAAAAAATAAACGCCCGCCAAAATTGATTTGAATCATGATAAGTGCAACGCTCACGGTGAGCACGACCACGGTTTGGGTGTCTAAGGTTTTATAGACCCGCCATGCGCGGCCCAACTCTGTTTTAATTTCTGATATCATGGTGCAATAGGGTTGTGTTTTGCGCTCAATTTAGCAAGTCCAAAGAAAAAATCACCTGATCCCTGTTTTTTTTCAAAAGTGAGGTTATGCTTGTGGTTATGCTGGTGTCTTAAGGCTGTATCATTTCTCCATTCATACACCTCTCTCAATACTGCTTGTCAACATAATGGTGGGTAAGTCAGCCTTTGGCACAGAAGGCTGACTTTTTTGTTGCCTAAAAGTGGGGTTTTGCCTCACCCGTGTGGGATGCCTGCTGAGAGATTGCTTTCAACTGCGCTTGGGTATCCACCTTTAGTGGTCTTGAATTACCCATTGGGCATTGCTTTATAAATAATATACCCAAAACCCGTTGCCGTGATTTTGGTGTCGCACCAACGGGTCATATTTATGGGAATAAGCCTGAATTATTTTGCTTGAATGGGCACTTTTACAAACCTGCCCCAAGCCACAAATACTGCCAATGCGAACAATACGATATTGGCGAATATTGGTTCGTTACTTGTGATGTGCTGGATAGCTGCCAATACCATAATGATGGCAACTCCAACTGCCGCAAGCGGCGTTAAGACTGGTTTGATACGTAGCGCAGCAGGAAGTATTAGACCAATGGCCCCAAGTACTTCTGCTACGCCAATAAAGCGCACCATTTCAATACTAAATTGATTGACGAATGTCATACCGTTCGCTGCCAATTGCGCAATGGGGGCGGTCATTTTCATAAAACCTGCCATACCAAATGCGGCGGCCAATAGCCCTTGGACAACCCATAGGGTGGTGTGGAGTGCTTTTGAGTTTTTTTGTTCGGTCATTTTGTTGTTGAATGGGTTATGGGTTATCGTTTGTATAGCCTTTTTCTTCTCGGGATCATCTGTTAGGGATGTAGCCTTTCTTCCTTGATAGGCGTTAGAAGGTCATGTGCAGGTCGTTTTTTCGGATTTTCTGATAAACGTCTTGCTATTCATTCATTAAACGCGGTTGAAAAGGTAGTGTAATTACTTTACATTTACAAGTAGTTACAAATTTGTATAATACATGATGTTAATTGTAATTAAAAAACAATAGGTTATGGAAAATAAAAAACAAACTGAAAAAGAATGTAGTATCCTCAAAACAGTATTGGACATTATAGGAGGCAAATGATCTTTGCGAATTATACACTCTCTATTTGAAGACAAGAAACGGTTTTCTCAGATAGAGCGTTCTATAGAAGGCATCAATACTCGTATGCTATCAAAAGAGCTTAAGAAACTGGAACATTATGGGATTATTACAAGAAAAGCATTTACAACAATACCCCCAATAGTGGAGTATTCCCTTACGTCTAAAGGCTTAAGTCTATTGCCCATTATTATTGAGCTACATCGCTGGGGGCAAGAAAATTACCAAAACGTTCCTGTTGTGGCTCCTTATGGAGAAGCAACTTAATGTCTGATAAAATAGGCAAGACACTTTTTCTATGAATGGGGCTTATGACTTAGAAAGTGTATTCCGATGGTATTGCCCTAAAACCTGGTTGCCGATTCTCCTCAATTCCAAAAAATGCAAGGCCCCTTTTTTAAAGGTAAGAGGTTATATCTGTCAAGTTGTTGGTGTCTATCGAGTGCATCATGTCTCATACCAACAACTCCTATTGAATACTGCTTGTTAACTTAAAGGTGGGAAAGTCAGTCTTTGGCACAGAAGGCTGACTTTTTTCATGGTAAAAAATATATCTTAATAGGTTATGTTTTAATGAGTTGGATTGTCTATGTGGCATCAGAGAACTTAACCCTTTAACGTCATGCGATGGATTTACAAACTTCAGTCAAAAATGGGTATAACCCAATACGAAGCACTGGCATTGGCCACTTTGGTTGGATTATTTACCCTAGGATACGGAATTGACCTTTTCAAGTCTTGGTCAACCGATGCACCCTCGGAAAAAAAAGTAATGACTACCTCTGCCCGTTTGTCAATGGTGCCGCAGGTTGTTGCTCCAAAGACAGTCAGTCCTTCGGATAGTAGCGCGTCCGTATTGGCCTCGCCCATCATACCAGCACCAAAAGATTCTTTGGAGACCCCTGTGCCCGTGGTGCAAGATGTACCGCTTCTTCCAATGGAGGAAGTTCTTAAAGCCCCCAAGAAAAAATCAGAGAAAAAGATGCCACCTCGTCGTCCGATCAGCCTAAATACAGCAAGTCTGGCAGAATTGGAGACCTTGCCCGGCGTTGGGCCAGCGACGGCGCAGAAAATTGTGAGTTATCGCGCCAGTATCAAGAAGTTTACGGAAATCTCGCAGATCATGGATGTGAAAGGCATTGGCGAAAAGAAGTTTGCCGAAATGAAGCCCTATTTGACGCTGTAAAGAAAGCGTACGGTCTCTTTATACCTCAAAAGGCTGCTTTGTTGAACGAAGCAGCCTCTCTTTGTCTTGTCTTATAAACTAAACAAAAAATACCGGAGCACTTTTAGTTCACCATCACATTAATGGTCAGGGTATAGGTTCCCGGGGCGATATTGCCGAGCGACCAGAGGCCAGAGGCATTGTCGTAAGAACCAGTGGCAGTGGTCGCACTGACAAAGTTCAGGCTTGCTGGAAGCATATCT